>JANYGE010000136.1 GCA_025362535.1 Hyphomicrobiales bacterium | reverse complement strand
CGCCGCGGAGCAACGACGGGCTGACGAACGGCACCGAGACGGACGTGGACTGCGGCGGCGGTGCGCCGACCAACGCGCCCAAGTGCGGCGTCGGTCTGAAGTGCGGCGCGGCCGGCACCGACGCCAACTGCGCGTCGAGCGCCTGCAACTACGCGGGCAAGTGCGTCGAGTCGGTCTCCTGCAAGGCGCAGCACGGCGGTGACACCTGCGGCCCGAACGGCAACGAGAGCTGCTGCGTGAGCCTTCCTAGCGCGCAATAATTCACCCGAATCTGAAGGCTTCTTTGCCAAGGCGAAAGCATTCTGGGATGCGTTTGGGGGTTAGTGATGGCAAAGGGTTATTGGATCGCGCATGTAACGGTGACTGACCCTGCGCAGTATCAAAAATATGTCGAAGCCTCGCGGGCTGCGTTTACCAAATATGGTGCGGTGATGCTAGCGCGCGGCGGCGCATTTGAACAGATGGATGGCCAAGGCCACGCGCGCAATGTGGTGATTGAATTTGCGAGCCTGCAGCAGGCTAAGGAGTGTTACAACTCACCAGAATATCAACATGCCAAGGCTTTACGCAAAAATGCAGGCATTGCCAATTTGGTTTTGGTTGAAGGGGTTTAGCGCGATGAGAGGGTTTCGATAAGCTTCGCTACACTCTTTAAGTCCGTCACCTCATGAAACCTTTCATGGCCGTTCGGCGCATTTTCCTTCTCATATTCCCAAGTCAATTCATGTGGAACATAGACCCCATAACCGCCCGCTTTGAGCATGGGGATCACATCAGACTTCAAACTGTTACCCGCCATCAGACCCTGTTCCGCGCCCGTGCCATGGCGTTTGAAAATCTGGGCATAGGTTTCGGCTGTTTTATCAGAAACGATTTCAACGCCGCTAAAAAAATCACCAAGGCCTGATGCCGCCACTTTGCGTTCTTGATCGAAAAGATCGCCTTTAGTGATGAGCAGCAACTTATACTCACCGTGTAATGCTTCTAGCGTTTCACGGGCCTGGGGCAGAAGCTCAACCGGATGCTGCAACATCTCACGGCCCCGCTCCAACAGCTTGGCAATGGCCTTGGCTTCAATTTTTCCACCTGTCACTTCGATTGCCGTTTCAATCATCGAGAGGGTGAAGCCTTTAATGCCGAAACCATAGAATTTTAAATTCTTGCGTTCGGCGGCTTGCAGCTTTTCATGAATATGTTCAGGCGCGGCGTGATCACCCAGCAAATCCACAAACATGTTTTGGGTGAATTTAAAGTGGCGCTCATTGTGCCAGAGCGTGTCATCCGCATCAAAAGCAATGGTTGTAAGTTTGCTCATCGTTTTGCTTCGATAGCATCCATAATGAGTTCAGCAATATCGGAACCGCCAAAGCGTTTCACTTGCCTGATGCCGGTGGGCGAGGTCACATTTATTTCTGTCATATAATCACCGATCACATCAATGCCTGTAAAAATCAGCCCACGCTTTTTCAATTCGGGACCGATGACTTCACAGATTTCATGTTCACGTTTGGTCATGGTGGTGGGGGCGGCCACACCGCCCACATGCATGTTAGAGCGGTTATCGGTTTCGGCGGGAATGCGGTTGATGGCGCCTGCCACTTTGCCATCAACCAGAATAATGCGCTTATCGCCTTTGCGCACATCGGGCAAATATTGCTGGGCGATGAAAGGCTCGGTGCCATAAAGTTCAGCAAACATTTCAAGTACAGAAGAAAAATTCTGATCGCCCTTATGGGTGCGGAATACGCCTGATCCGCCATTGCCGTAGAGCGGTTTCAAAATCACATCATTATGGTGTTGGCGGAATTTTTCGAGTTCTTTCACATCGCGGGTGATCAATGTGGGCGGCATTAAATCAGGAAATTTCAGGATGAATAATTTTTCTGGCGCATTGCGCACTTCGGTGGGGTCATTCACCACCAAGGTTTTCGGATGGATCATATCGAGCAAATGGGTTGCTGTAATATAACCCATATCAAAAGGTGGATCTTGACGCATGAGAATTGCATCTTGCGAGGATAGATCAATGCGCCTCCTGGCACCCAACTCGAAATGTGCGCCCTTCACATCCTGCACCTTCACATCATGGCCTTCGGCCGAAAGTGTGCTGCCTTCATAGGCCAGAGATTTAACATGATAAATAAAGAGGCTGTGGCCACGGCTTTGTGCTGCCAGCATCATGGCAAAGGTGGAGTCTCCTGAGATATCAAAAAGTTCAATCGGATCTGATTGTATTGCAATTTTAAGCGCCATAACTAACGATCTCCGGAAAAGGCATTCTCAATATGTTTGGGCCACAGATAAGCATTCACCGCGACAATATCAAAGCGACAAAAACTTTGCGCGGCAATCTGATCGCGCGCCATCCAGAGGCCAGCTGCAGCTGAAATGCGTTTGGATTGATAGGCCGTGACCGAGGTTATGGCGTCATCATGGGTTTTGCGGGCCTTTACTTCGATGAAGGCTGTGGTTTTTCCACGCCGCATAATCAAATCAATTTCGCCATGATACGATTTGAAGCGGCGGGCAAGCAGGCGGTAACCTTTGAGGCGCAGCAACCACAGCGCCGCTGTTTCTGCGCGGTGGCCACGTTTTTCGGCGGCTTGGCGTTTCACGCTTCACCTTTGCGCTTTAAAATCCGCGCGTAAATATCTTCCTTTTTCAAGTCGAATTTTTTGGCCACAATAGTGGCGGCTTTACTGGCGGCATTGTCTGTGAGCGCTGCGGTGATGGCGGATTCCACTTCGTCATCATCAATCAACACGGCTTCATCTTGTGATGGTGCGATGACCAGAACAATTTCACCTTTCACAGAGTCTCGTGCCGCTAAAATTTCACGCACGTCATTTGCAGTGCCGCGCAACACTTCTTCGTGGAGCTTGGTGAGTTAGCGTCAACCGTTAAATTATTAATTTTTTCAAAATAATTTCGCTCTTCTTTAGCTTTTTACTCCTGCTGCCTTCAATAATATTTTTTTAGAGCAGCGTAAAGCGGTATTTCAATTTATA
>JANYGE010000133.1 GCA_025362535.1 Hyphomicrobiales bacterium | reverse complement strand
GCTTTGAAACTGCCGTCGGCTTGCAAAATCCCTTCGGCAACCACACCCTGATTTTCGCCAAAGAGATCCGGCACCACGCCCGTATAAGTCACCGAAATTGATTTCAACGTATCAGTGACTTCAAATTGATTGCCGGTCGGCGGTTGTTTTTTCCAGCTTCCAATCACAACCATGCCACCAATGCGGATGCGGGTTCCGGGCTTTACGCCCTTCTCGGTTAAATCACTGGGCGTATAGAAAAAGACAATTGAATCCTTTGCTGCAAAGAGCACCATGGCAGCCACCACAGCGAGGGCAGCCAGCGAAGCGAGGATCAGCGTTAGGCGGGTTTGTTTGCGGGTCATGTGAATTTAATAACGCGCTGGCCCAAAAAGATGTAACGCCCGATTGTCGCATGGCGGCATTGGCGTGTCGGAAAAAGTTGGAGTGGGGCTCTCACCTCTGATAGACAGGGCCTAATCTTGGAAACGCCCCATGAAATCAAAATATTCCATATTCTCACTCGCCCGCAATGCGCAAAACTATCACAAGGATTGGGAGAAGGCGTGGCGTTCGCCTGCCCCCAAGGCTGAATATGATGCGGTGATCGTGGGTGGCGGCGGCCATGGTTTGGCCACAGCGTATTATCTCGCCAAAAATCATGGCCTCACCAATATTGCCGTTGTCGAAAAAGGCTGGATTGGCGGCGGCAATACGGGCCGCAACACCACGATCATTCGCTCCAATTATTTGCAAGATTCTTCGATTGCAATTTATGAGCTGGCGCGCTCGCTTTATGAAGGGCTTTCGCAAGAGCTGAATTACAACATGATGTTCTCCCCACGCGGTGTTCTCATGCTGTGCCAGACCGAGCATGAATTCCGCGCCTTCAAACGCACCGCCCATGCCAATCGCTTGGCGGGGCTTGATTGCCGCATGGTGAGCCCAGCCGAAGTGAAAGAGATTGTTCCGATCATCAATATTGATCCGAATTGCCGCTACCCCATTTTGGGCGCTTATTATCAACCGCGTGGCGGCACCGGGCGCCATGATGCGGTGGCCTGGGGTTATGCACGTGGGGCTGATGCGCTGGGCGTTGATATTATTCAATACTGCGAAGTGACAGGCATTAACCGCGAAGGCGGCAAAGTGGTTGGGCTTTCCACCACGCGCGGCGAAATTAAAACCAAGAAAATTGGTGTTGTAACGGCGGGCCATGTTTCCACCATTATGGACATGGCGGGCATTCGCATGCCGATTGAATCACTGTGTTTGCAAGCGCTGGTTTCAGAACCGATTAAGCCGGTGATTGATTGCGTGGTAATGGCCAACACGGTGCATGGCTATATGAGCCAGTCTGACAAGGGCGAGCTTGTGGTTGGTGGGGGCACTGATCCTTATAATAATTATTCGCAGCGTGGCTCATTCACTGCGCTCGAACACACTGTCACAGCACTCGTCGAAACCTTCCCGATCATCAGCCGTCTCCGCATGTTGCGGCAATGGGGTGGCATTGTGGATATGACCGGCGATCGTTCGCCCATATTGTCAAAGACCGATATTGAAGGGCTCTATGTGAATTGCGGTTGGGGCACGGGCGGCTTCAAAGCCATTCCAGGCTCCGGCTTTGTGTTTGCCGATACCATGGCCAATGATCGCCCCCATAAAATCGCAGAGCCTTTCGGACTGAACCGATTCGCCGAAGGCCGCCTGATCGACGAAAGCGTTGCTGCAGCGGTGGCGCATTGATGGTGGGGTGTGAAATTACGGCTCTGATCAACCCTCTCCCCTTGCGGGAGAGGGTGCTGAGCGTTTGCGAAGCGGGAGAGGGGTCGGCGCAGCAAGGCGTCCCCTCTCCCGGTTCGGACTTCGTCCTCACCACCCTCTCCCGCAAGGGGAGAGGGTGGAATTCGAAAAGGTCCTTCTTATGCTTATCGTAACCTGCCCCATCTGCAACGCCTCTGGCGATGAAACTGATTTTCACTATGGTGGCCAAGCCCATGTGCGCAGACCTGCCACCACTGATCCGGTGAATATCACCGATGAAGAACAGCGTGATTATCTGTTCATCAGGCACAATCCAAAGGGTCTGCATTTTGAACGCTGGCGCTGTGACCGTGGCTGTGGAAAATGGTTTCATGCGGCGCGCGATACCGTAACGCTGGATTTCAAAGCCACTTACGGCATCACCGAATTGCCACCTGCCGAACTGATGAAGGCAGCAAAAGGCCCGTGGGCTGATTATTTTAAAAAGCGGCTGAAAGAAAAAGCATGAGCAAGACTCCCTACAGGCTTTCAACTGGCGGCACCCGCATTGATCGCAACCGCAAAGTAACATTCAGTTTTGATGGCAAGGATGTGTCTGGCTTTGTTGGCGACACTTTGGCCTCAGCGGTTCTCGCCTCTGGGCAAAAATTATTTGGCCGCAGCTTTAAATATCATCGCCCGCGCGGGCTGGTGGGTCTTGGCTCGGAAGAAATGAATGCGCTCATCGGTGTGGGCATCGGCTCACGCCATGAACCTAATTTACGCGCCACCCAGATTGAGGTTTTTGATGGCTTGGCTGCCGAGAGCCAAAACCGCTGGCCCTCCTTGAAATATGATATTGGGGCCATTAATTCGAAATTTTCGCGCTTCTTGCCTGCTGGCTTTTACTACAAAACCTTCATGTGGCCGCGATCGTTCTGGAAGCATGTATATGAGCCAATCATTCGCAAGTCCGCTGGTCTTGGCAAGGCCCCAGAAGGCCGCGACCCTGACACCTATGAGCATATGCATCTTCATGCCGATGTGTTGATTGTGGGCGGCGGGCTCGCAGGTTTGGCGGCGGCAGAGGCTGCGGCATCGACGGGCGTTAAAGTTTTGCTCTGTGATGAAAACCCCGTGCTGGGGGGCATTGCGGATCTCACGGCGGGCATGATTGATGGTGCATGTGTGGTTGATTATGCTACCGCTATCGCT
>JANYGE010000123.1 GCA_025362535.1 Hyphomicrobiales bacterium | reverse complement strand
GGCATCTGGTCTGCCATAGCGGATATTATAGCGCACTGTATCATTGAACAGCACCGTATCTTGCGGCACCATGCCAATGGCTTTGCGCAATGAGGCCTGCTTAACATCCGAAACATTTTGACCATCGATTAAGATGCGGCCGGAGGTGACATCATAGAAACGGAACAACAACCGCGAGATGGTGGATTTTCCGGCACCAGATGGCCCAACAATAGCCACGGTTTTTCCGGCGGGCACATGCAAAGAAATATTTTTCAGAATAGGACGTGCGACGTCATAGGCGAAACTGACATTCTCAAAGACAATATCACCCTTGGCCGGTTTGAAATCTGGTGCGTCTGGCTTATCGGCAATTTCGGCATTCTCGCGCAAAATGCCAAACATTCCTTCCACATCAATGAGGCCTTGCTTGATTTCGCGGTAAGATGAGCCAATAAAATTCAGCGGCATATAGAGCTGGATCATCAAAGCGTTGATCATTACAAAATCGCCAATGGTGGAATTGCCTTTGAGAATAGACCATCCCGCCATGACCATCACGATAGTTAGGCCCACAGAATAAATCGCGGCTTGCCCGGCGTTGAGCACAGCAAGCGAGACCCAGGTGCGCACGGCAGCTTTTTCATAAATTGCCATCGACGAATCATAACGCTCGGCCTCATGGGCTTCGTTGCCGAAATATTTGACGGTTTCGAAATTGAGCAAGCTATCGATAGCTTTGGTGCCGGCGTCATTGTCCGCTTCATTCATAGTGCGGCGAATATCAATGCGGCGTTCGGTGGCCCAATAGGTGAACCACAGATAGGTGATTACAGTGATGACGATCACAAGAACATAGAGCCAGCCAAATGAATAGGCGAGCACGCCGCACACCATGGCGATTTCAAGTGCTGTCGGGAATGTGTTGAACAATGAAAAGCGTAGAACCGAATCGACACCATTGATGCCGCGCGAAATAATGCGGCTGAGGCCTCCGGTCCGCCGCTCCAGATGGAACTTCAATGAGAGCGCATGCAGGTGACGGAATGTGCTGAAAGACAATTCCCGCACGGCGCGTTGGCCCACTTTGGCAAATATAGCATCGCGCATTTGCGCAAACACCACCATGAAAATCCGACCCATGCCATAAGCCAGCACCATAAAAAACGGTACGCTGAGCAAGGCCAACTCCACACCGCCCTTGGCCGTCAAGAGATCGGTGGCAGCCTTAAACGCATAAGGTGTGAGCACCGTGATTATTTTGGAAACAACAAGCAGTGCCAAGGCCAGCACCACGCGGATTTTCAGATCGGTTCGGCCCTTCGGCCAAAGCAACGGCAAGAGACCCTTAAGAGTGTCCCATTGCGAGGTTTCACTACTTGCATTTTGCACCGTCGATTTTCTCAAGGTGTGGTGCCTTGTATAACGGGAGCCGTGAGAATTTGGCCGGGGAAGATCAAGCGCGGATTGCGGATTTGATCTTTATTGGCTTCATAGATCACGGTGTATTTTCTGCCATAGCCATAAAGCTCGCGCGAAAGCCGCCAGAGATTATTGCCGGGCTGGATCACAATGCGGGTTGGCTGTGGTGCCGTGGAAACGGTTGCGGGCTGCGCTGTGGCCACGAGTGCAGGAGGTTGGGCTACGACTCCGGGCGCTGACACAACAGGCGTGGGAGGTGCGGGCTGTGCTGTTACGACAGCCTCCGGAACCTTCGCCACGACGGCGGGGGCCGCAGCTGTGGTTGTTTGTGGAGCCGCCGCAACGGGTGCCGTCGTTACCACTGCGGGAGCTGCGGCTACCACTGGAGCTGGGGCTGGTTGAGCAATCGGGGCTGGCACTGGGGCCGCAGCCGCTGGAGCAACCGCTTCGGCCACTATAGCTGGGGCCTCGCGCAAGAAGGGCAATTCCACGCGGCTTGAAACCGAGCCATCAGCTGTAACCGCATCGGCCCGCAACATGTGTTGTCCAGCGGGAACTTCAGATTTTCCAGCATAGGTCCATCTGCCACTGTCATCGGCTTTAGCCTCACCGGCAATGGCGTTATCCACGTAGAGCCTGACAACAGACCCGGGCTGCGAGCGGCCTGAAAACACAATGTCGCCTGCGGTGTTATAATCCACAGCATCGAGCACCACCGATTTTGAAGGCGAGGCTGGCGCTTGTAAAATCTTGGTCGGCTGATCTGGAGCCAAAACAGCAACTGTGGTTTCACCCTGGCCTTTCGGTTTCACGGCCACAGCCACCGTCGTCGTTGATGCGATAACCTCTCCGGCAACCGTCGTTTCCAATGAAAGAACCCCAGCACCTGCCGGAAGCGGATTGTCCGGTATCATTACAAATGAGCCATCTGCACTTGCCATAGCTGTAGCTATTGCAACGCCATTGAGTTTCGCCACCACTTCGGTATCGGGCTGGGCCCGGCCAGCAATCACCGCATCACCGCCAATTTCAACGCGCACTGTATCAAAACTTGGCACCACAATGGCAGGGGTTGGCTCAGGCTGGGCAACGGGTTGAGTGACAGCAGCCACTTGCTCGGCTGGCTTTGTGGGAGGCGGCTCAACTGCGGGGGCCTCTGCTTTGGGGGCTTCAACCACAGGTGCTTTGGTTACTGGAGCTTCAGTCACTACAGGCTTGACCACTGGAGCTTCAACTGCAGGTGCCTCAACCACTGGGGTTTCCGCTACGGGAGCTGGATCGCTCACCACGGCCAATGGTCGCACCGAGGTAAACATGGTGGGGTGGAAAGCCATATAACCAGCAGCGCCCGCTGCAACGACAGTTAAACTGGTGAAAAGGGCAATTGGGTTAAACTTCATCACAATTCCATCCGAATTAAAGACATCGCGCAATAATTTGCTATGTAGGCATGAGTCGATATCTTAATAAGGCCCCCGCGCCCAAAAGTATTGTGATAATTTCATGTCAGCAGGAGAATAGATGCATATACCTGAACATCGCCTTTGCGTTTATTGCGGCTCAGGCCCGGGTAAAAATCCGGCCTATATGGCGGCGGCCCAAGAGCTGGGCAAGGCCATGGCTGCTGCTGATATTGGTCTGGTTTATGGCGGCGGCGGCATGGGATTGATGGGTGAAGTGGCGCGCGGGGTTCTGGGTGCAGGCGGTCATGTGACTGGTATTATTCCGGAATTCCTAGTGTCGCGCGAGCGCATGCTCGATGGCGTAAACGAACTTATCGTCACGACAAATATGCATGAACGCAAAACCGCGATGTTTGAGCGAGCTACTGGCTTTGTCGCCCTGCCCGGCGGCATTGGCACCTTGGAAGAACTCGCTGAAATTCTCACTTGGGCCCAGCTTGGCCAGCATGCCAAGCCGATTGTGATTTGCGATATTGATGGCTATTGGCAACCACTGCTCACGTTGCTTGAACATATGCGCAGCGAAAGCTTTATTCGTGCTGGCATGGAGGTGCTGGTCGATGTGGCCAAGACGGCAGCAGACGTGGTTCCGCAATATCAATTCCGCCGCGCCAAGCAGCATGATGTGGTGCCAAAACTGGTGCTCCAAGATAAACTTTAAGCGCGGTGTTCTTTCAGGCTGCTGGCGGAATAAATAGCAAGAGCAATCCAGATAATAACAAAGGATAGCAATTTCCATTTATCAATGTGCTCATGAAAAACAAACACGGCTGTCAAGAACACCAATGAGGGTGAAATATATTGTAGCAGCCCGGCGGTGGAATAACGCAGGCGCTTGAGCGATGCGGCAAAGAAGATCAAGGCACCTGATGTCAATGCGCCGCACCCGAGCAGCATGAGCGTGTCGAAAACATTATCGCCAAATTTAGCGCTGCCGCTTTTGAACAACCAGAACTCAACAGCAAGAAGTGGCAAAGCGATCAACAGAACTTCGACAAAAAAGCCCTCGACCGGACCCACAGTTATGGTCTTGCGCAGCAGCCCATAGAGACAAAAGCTGCCGGCAAGTGCCAAACCAAGGACGGGAAACACGCCTGTCGCTATGGTTTGCACCGTGACGGCAATCGCCGCCAAAGCAATTGCGATAAGTTGAACGCGGTTAAATCTTTCGCCCAGAAAAAAGAACCCCGCTACAACATTCAAAAGCGGGTTAATGAAATAGCCTAAGCTTGCCTCCAAAGTGCGCCCATGCTGAATGCACCAGATATAGAAGGTCCAATTGAAAACGATAATTGCGCTGGTAAAGGCGAGGATCAAAACTGATTTCGGATTTTTTAAAACGGCCCAAACATTTGGAAATAATCTAAGCCACCAGATAACAAGAGCTGCAATAGGCACCGACCACACGCCACGATTGGCGGCAATTTCCACCGGATTGATGTGGCGTATCAAACCAAAATAGACCGCCATGCCGCCCCAAAACAAATGGGCTATGATGGCGAAGAGAACGCCCTTATTCGATTCAGACATTTTTGAAAGCATTATGCGCTCACATTTTCACGGAGCAATTTGAAATTGATCGCGTCTAACAAGGCTTGGAATGAAGCCTCCACAATATTGGGCGAGACGCCCACAGTAAACCAGCGCTCGCCCTTATCATCACGGCTTTCGATCAGCACGCGTGTGGTGGCACTGGTGCCGCCATTCAGGATACGCACTTTATAATCAACCAAATCCATACCTTCGATGAAGCGCTGATATTTGCCAAGGTCTTTGCGCAGCGCAATATCAAGTGCGCTGACCGGGCCATTGCCTTCGCCTATGCTGGTGAGAACCTCGCCATCGACCAAAACTTTCACCACCGCTTCAGAATACATTTTTCCCTCGCGCTGGCCCACATTCACATCGAAGGATTGCACATCGAAATAGTGTGGCACATTGCCAAGAATCCGCCGCGCTAAAAGTTCGAATGAGGCATCTGCCCCATCATAAGCATAGCCATTGTTCTCGCGCTCTTTCACCTCGCGCAACAAATGGTCAAGCCGTGCATCATCCTTGGTAAGAACAATGTTGATGCGCTTGAGCTCTGCCAGCAAGTTTGATTTTCCAGCTTGGTCCGAAACCAAAATGCGCCGCGTATTGCCAACGCTCTCGGGCTTCACATGCTCATAGGTTTCTGGCTCCTTTGCCAAAGCCGAAGCATGAATGCCAGCCTTGGTGGCAAAGGCACTTTTGCCCACATAAGGCGCTTGCGCATAGGGTGAACGGTTAAGCAACTCATCAAAGCTGCGCGAAATAGCCGTGAGCTCTGATAGATTCGCCCCCGTCTCAAATCGCTCGGTGTACTGAGGTTTTAAGCCAAGTGTGCCGATGATCGAAACCAGATTGGCATTGCCGCAGCGTTCACCGAGCCCATTGAGCGTGCCCTGAATTTGGCGACAACCAGCCTCCACAGCAGCAAGTGAATTGGCCACTGCCTGCTCGGTATCATTATGAGCGTGAATACCGAGATGCGATCCCGGGATGATTTTCGTCATTGTACGGACGATTTCTGAAATCTCAGAAGGTAAGCTGCCGCCATTGGTGTCGCACAGCACCACCCAGCGCGCACCACTGTCATAGGCTGCTTTGGCGCAGGCCGTGGCATAATCAGGATTGGCTTTATAACCATCGAAGAAATGCTCACAATCCACCAGCACTTCCTTGCCAGCGGATTTCGCGACACTTACTGAATCGCGGATGGTTTCGAGATTCTCTTCATTGGTGCAGCCCAGCGCCACACGCACATGATAATCCCAGGTTTTAGCGACGAAACAAATCGCTTTGGAATGCGCCTGCAGCAAAGACTGTAAGCCTGGATCATTGGAAGCCGAACGCCCGGCCCGCTTGGTCATGCCAAAGGCTGTGAAAGTGGCCCGCGTGTTGCGCGTCTCACCGAACAACGCATTATCCGTCGGGTTGCCGCCAGGGTATCCCCCTTCAATATAATCCACGCCCAATTTATCGAGCATGCCCATGATGACAAGCTTATCATCAAGCGAAAACGTAACCCCCGGCGTCTGCTGGCCATCGCGCAGTGTAGTGTCAAAAAGGTAGAGGCGTTCGCGGGTCATTTAGCTTCTTTCAAGGCGGCGAGGATTGCAAGCAACACGCCATCCATTTCTTTGAGTACGTCGATATTCCAAAATCGCAGAATGCGGAAATCTTGAGATTGCAGCCAAACATCCCTAATTTTGTCCCGTTGCGAGTCATCATGCTGGCTACCATCCACTTCGATGATCAGGCGGTGCTCAAGATTGACGAAGTCTACAATATATTTTCCAATGGGTTGTTGGCGTTTGAATTTGTAATTTTCAAACCGGTGAGCGCGAAGTTCCTGCCAAAGTTTGGTTTCAGCATCAGTCATTTCCGAGCGGAGACGCTTGGCAAATTTCAGGGTTCTATTTGTAACGTCCGTACGCGGACGAACCGCCCCCTCTCCCGGCGCAAGAGCGCCACCCTCCCCCGCAAGGGGGGAGGGTTGATTTTTGGCGACATCACTCTTTTTTTCTTCAACCCTCTCCCCTTGCGGGAGAGGGTGGCGAGCACTTGCGAGCCGGGAGAGGGGACTGCCAGCACTCATCGCTTAACCTCCCAACTTGTCGTGCCATCCTTATTGTCCTTAATCGCAATGCCCATCGCATCAAGCTCATCACGAATGCGGTCAGATTCGGCCCAGTCTTTAGTATGGCGGGCAACAAGGCGATCTTCAATCAGGCGGACGATTTGGTCTCTAGAAATCGAAGTCGACTTACCATGTCCCATCACTTCAAGAGCTGTTTCTCCCGACCACAGGCCAAGAAACTCGAGCGCTGTTGCGAGATTTGCGCAAGCTTCCGCATTTAGACGAGGCTTGGCCTCACGAA
>JANYGE010000223.1 GCA_025362535.1 Hyphomicrobiales bacterium | reverse complement strand
CCGAGAGTTCAGAACCAGAAGACACCTGATCTGCATGCCGTTTCAGATGACCAAAGCACAGCGATAGAAGTGAAGTGCATCAACCGTTCAGACGAAGAAATAGACAGTAAATACACAGAAAGTAAAGACGTTTGGAGAACCACTCAAAGATAAATTCTTTTTAAAGTTGGAAAATGTCCTTAAAAATGCTGGCGACCAACTTTCTTCATTTAACTGTCAAAGGCGCGAAGTTTTTGTGTTCATTGAGTTTGATGACTCTCTCAATGAATATGTTGAGAAAAACCTTGAGCAGATAAAGAATTGGTTGGCCAACCATACTATGGTTGCAGATCGCTACTACTTGTTCGTCCATCCTGCTTTCTATTCCGTTGAAGACGTCTCAACTGCACCGCATATTGTAGTTTGGCCTATAGAATAGCGCTGAAATTAGAGGTTTGAGGTGGAAATGTGCGAAGTTTTGCGTTGCCTATAATATTTAGTCGTTCCTCTTTGGAGAAGGCGCCCGAAGAGTGGATGAGGTGCGTTGATTGGGCGAGTTAGGCTGTTCAGGCTTGCGAATGGCTGGCTTAGCGTGATAGGTCGCTGGTTAAATTTAAAGTGAGCAGCAACATGTCCAAATCCAAAATCAAAAAAGTCGTTCTTGCCTATTCCGGCGGTCTTGACACCTCGATCATTTTGAAATGGTTGCAGACTGAATATGGTACTGAAGTTGTGACATTCACAGCCGACCTCGGCCAAGGTGGTGAACTTGAACCCGCCCGCAAGAAAGCCGAGCTGATGGGCATTAAAAACATCTATGTGGAAGATGTGCGCGAAGAATTTGTGCGGGATTTCGTGTTTCCAATGTTCCGCGCCAATGCGCTCTATGAAGGCGTGTATCTGCTCGGCACCTCGATTGCCCGCCCACTCATTGCCAAGCGCCTGATTGAGATTGCCGCCGAAACTGGCGCTGATGCGATTGCCCATGGGGCTACAGGTAAAGGCAATGACCAAGTGCGCTTTGAGCTCACCGCCTATGCGCTCAACCCTGATATTAAAGTGATCGCCCCATGGCGCGAATGGGACTTCAAAAGCCGCACTGATTTGATCAGTTTTGCTGAAGCCCACCAAATTCCCGTGGCCTTGGATAAGCGTGGCGATGCGCCGTTCTCGGTGGACGCAAATTTATTGCACTCCTCCTCAGAAGGCAAAGTATTGGAAGACCCATGGGTGGAAGCGCCACCCTACGTGTATCAACGCACCATTGCGCCGGAAGATGCGCCGGATAAGCCCACCCATATTGAAATTGAATTCAAACATGGCGACCCCGTGGCCATCGATGGCAAGGCCATGTCTCCGGCCACCTTGCTCACGACGCTCAACCAATTGGGCCATGACAATGGCATTGGCCGCTTGGATCTCGTTGAGAACCGTTTCGTCGGTATGAAATCGCGTGGGATTTATGAAACGCCAGGCGGCAGCATTTTGCTGGTGGCGCATAGGGCTATGGAATCTCTCACGTTGGACCGTGAAGCAGCCCACCTCAAAGATTCATTCATGCCGCGCTATGCTGAACTGATCTATTACGGTTTCTGGTTTGCGCCAGAACGCGAGATGCTGCAGGCGATGATTGATAAAAGCCAAGAGCATGTGGAAGGCACGGTTCGCCTGAAACTTTACAAAGGCAATGTGATTGTGGTGGGCCGCAAATCAGTGAAGTCACTTTATTCAAATGAGCTGGTGACCTTCGAAGATGATCGCGGCGCTTATGACCAGAAAGATGCGGCTGGGTTTATCAGGTTAAATGCCTTGCGGCTGCGCACATTGGCGGCGCGCAAGCGCAATACTTAAAAAATATACGGCCAGAACACTAAAGCGCCGATGATGGCAGCGCCAATTGCCGCCACCAACACGGCCCCCGCCGCTACGTCTTTTGATTTGCCGATGAGCGGATGGTGATTGAGGCTGACAGCATCGCAGACAATCTCAACTGCGGTGTTCATGGTCTCGGCCCCCCAGACCAAAGTGATGGCGAGAACAAGCCAACGCCAGTCAGTCGATGAGACGTTAAAATAAAGGCCCGCTGATATGACGCAAGCTGCGGTGAAGCTGTGGAACCACATGGCATGTTGAGTTTTGAACACATGGGCAAGGCCCACAATAGCGTAACCAAAGGCTCTTATGCGGCCAGGTATACTGAAGTACTCGCCCTGCTTCATGCCACTGTCTGAAGCTCTTTCAATATTGCTTCAC
>JANYGE010000088.1 GCA_025362535.1 Hyphomicrobiales bacterium | reverse complement strand
GGGCCAGAGAGCGCGTAAAATTTATGCGAGGGTAATTCGGCATGAACAACTTCGGCCATAGTCATTCCGCTGTCACGTTCGATGCCTTTGGCGGCAGATACGATGACGGTTGAATTTACAGCTGGCAAAACCAAGCGCAGGGCCTGTGCTGGAATTGCAAGGATAACCACATCACTTTTATCCGTCGGTCCGGAATGGCGTGACCAGAGGGCAACATCATGCCCAGCTTTACGCTCAATAGAAGCCAAAGCCTGGCCCCAAGCGCCCTGCCCCATGACCGTGATCTTCATGCTTTGGCTCCGAGGCGACCTGATCCATAGATAGGTGCAGAAACACTATCCAATGGCCAGCGCGGGCGGGCCTTGAAAGCAATATCATCGGTGAGGCCCAATGCCAGCCGTTCGGCACCTGCCCATGCAATCATCGCCGCATTGTCCGTACACAGATGAAATGGTGGCACGTTCAAAGTGAAATTATGTTTTGCGCAAGTCAGTTCTATGGCTTGACGCAATTTGGCATTGGCAGCCACACCCCCCGCCACCACAAGGGTTGGCTTTCTCACATTCGGATGCATCTCATTGAACCGTGCGAAGGCGCGGGTCAAACGATCGACCAAAGTTTCGACGACGGCAAGTTCAAAACTGGCGCAAATATCGGCCACATCTGTATCGCTCAACGTGCCCAGATTATTTACCGTTTCACGCACTGCGGTTTTCAATCCAGAAAAAGAAAAATTGCAATCATTGCGACCTTTCAGAGGGCGCGGAAAATCAAATCGTTTAGCATTGCCGCGCTTCGAATAGGCCTCCACACGTGGGCCTCCCGGATAACCCAAGCCCAGAAGCTTTGCAGTTTTATCGAAGGCTTCGCCTAAAGCATCATCTATTGTGGTGCCGAGGCGTTTATAATGGCCAACCCCCTCGACCAATTGGAACTGTGTGTGGCCACCAGAAATGAGGAGCAGCAAATATGGAAACTCACAATCACTCAACAAGCGCGGCGTTAAGGCATGGCCCTCTAGATGATTGATGGCGAGGAAAGGTAAGTCATGAGCCATGGTGATGGCTTTTCCGGCGGTGAGGCCGACGATTAATCCCCCAAGCAAGCCTGGCCCTGCAGTTGCCGCCACAGCACTTAGTTCGTTAAAATTAAGTTTTGCCTCTGCCATAGATTGCTCGATCAATCGATCAAGATGAATGACATGGGCGCGCGCAGCAATTTCCGGCACCACGCCTCCGAAAGGCGCATGTTCCTTCAGTTGCGAGAGCACCACATTGCTCAGCAACTCACCCCGACCTTCATCGTCACGGCGCACCACAGCTGCTGCTGTTTCATCGCAAGAGGTTTCAATACCTAAAATATATGTGGGTGCTGCGGCCATAGGTCCGATACTGGGTTGATCTCTAGGGTTGCCGCTCTAGCATCTCACGCCTAAACTTGGCAAATGAACAGAATTCTCATTGGAACCCGTGGTTCACCTCTCGCCCTTGCTCAGGCGCATGAGACGCGGGACCGTTTGCTGGCGGCACATAGTTGGGCGGCTGACGCCGTTGAAATTAAAACCTTTACAACCACTGGCGATAGAATTGGTGATCGGCCTTTGAGCGAGATTGGTGGCAAGGGGCTTTTCACCAAAGAGTTGGAAGAAGCGCTGTTTGCTGGGGCCATTGATATTGCCGTGCATTCGATGAAAGACATGCCCGCCAAAATGCCAGAAGGTTTGAGCGTGGTGGCCTATTTGCCGCGTGAAGATGCGCGCGATGCCTTTATCAGTTTTGCGGCAGCTGATTTGGCGACACTGCCTCACGCTGCAATTCTTGGCTCATCCTCGGTGCGACGCACAGCGCAGGCACTTCGGGTACGGCCTGATCTCAAAACAGTTTCTTTTCGCGGCAATGTGCAGACGCGTTTACAGAAGCTGCAAGACGGTGTGGCCCATGCAACTTTTCTTGCCAGCGCTGGCCTTAATCGGCTTGGCCTTGCCGATAAGATTACCTGTTTGATGCCGATGGAAGATATGTTGCCAGCAGTTGCCCAAGGCGCCATTGGCATTCAAATCAATCAACGTGATGATGCCGTTGGTAAAATCCTTGCTCCGCTCAATCACGAAGCTACAGCTGTTGCAGTCACTTGCGAACGCGGCTTTATGGCAGCCCTTGATGGCTCCTGCCGCACGCCGATTGCAGGACATGCGGTGATTGAAAATGGCTTTTTAAAATTTCGTGGTGAGGCTCTCACATTGGATGGCGCACATGTGTTTACCGTGACCCGCAATGGCGCGCCAGCTGATGCATGGCGAATGGGGTATGACGCTGGCGAAGAGGTGAAGCTGCGCGGCGGAAAGTTGATCGCTTACTGATGAAAATCATCATCACCAGACCACTTGAAGATGCAACGCCACTGGCTGGCAAGCTTAAGGCCATGGGACATGAGGTTGTTGTTGCGCCTCTGTTGGAAATTGTAGCACGTGCCGCAGTGACGTTTCCAAAGCGCAAATATCAAGCGATTTGTTTGACCAGTGCAAATGGTGTTCGCGTGTTAAAAAATATTGAAGGCCTCAAAGCAATTCCAGTTTTTGCGGTGGGGCCACAATCAATGCAAGTTGCGCTTGAACGGGGGTTTCTGCATGTGCAGGCCAAGGGTGGCGATGTGGTTAAGTTGGCGGCACACATTGTGGCGGCGCTCAAGCCCGACCAAGGGCCTATTCTTTATATTTCTGGATCTGAAACTTCGGGAGATCTTGAAGGAAAGTTACGTGGCGAGGGTTTTGATGTGGACCGCGTGATAACCTATGAAGCACGACCTACCAGTTTGCTTGGTTTTGAAGCTGAAATAGAATCTTCAAATGCGGTTTTGCTCTATTCGCCACGCAGTGCAAAGTTATGGGTTTTGGCTGTTAAGAACCTTCAGTTGCAGACTGCTGATTTCACACCTGTCCATATTTGTTTATCCCAAACAATTGCGGCATATCTGCCTGAAAATTGGTTAAAACGCATCGCAGAAAATCCAACCCAAGCCGCATTAATTGCGGCGCTTGATTGCAAAGCAAAAGCAGAATAGGTGAGTTGATCATGAGTGACATTGATAACGCAGCTGAGATCATCGAGATTCCTCCCGAAAATATTATTGAGGGGAAGGTCGAGGACAAGATTGAACCCAAACCTCCACAAGCCTGGGGCAGAATTATTGCGATAGCGCTTGGGGTTAGTGTGGTGAGTGCAATCGGCGGCGGATGGGCCTACCGTGATCTCCTGTCGAGCTATTTACCATCAGATCAGGTGCGTGCGATGGCCACGCGTATGGACGGACTTGAATCGACTGGAAAGACTTTAAACAAAAAAGTTGAAGCTGTTGTTGGTTTTACTGATGAGATAAAATCACAATTGGCGGCGGCTCAAACGGCGGCGGCAGAAGTGGCAAAGCTGCAGGAGAGTTCCAGCTCGGTAAAAGCATCCGTTGCCAATTTGGAAAAAACTTTGGCGGCTGCCAACTCCTCACTCGAAGAGTTTAAAGCGCAAGTTGCGGCAAGTGCAAGCGCAAGCGTGGCCGCCATGCCCTATTCGAATGGTGGCACTGCGGGGCCGATACCTAATCCTGTGCCTTATGAGAACCCAGCCTTTGCGGCGCGAATCAGTGCACTCGAAAAAGATGTCGAAAGCATGAAGCAAGTCAGTCAAACGGCTGTTGACACAACTGTGCTCTCACAGAGCTTAGCTGACCTTAAAGCAAAAATTGCAGCTGGCACGTCTTATCAAAGTGAAATAGATCGTATCGCGGTTATGGTGCCGGCTGCTGACGGATTAGATTTTTTGCAAAGTCATGCTGCGCAAGGCTTGCCAAATGCTTTGGCCTTGGGTGTGGAATTAAGGTCGGCAGCAGCGAGCCTGCCAAAGCCCGCGCCAGCACCTGCGCCTGATGGCAGTTGGTGGGGTTATGCAAACTCTATGCTTGGGAACTTGGTCACCATCAAGATTGCTGGAACTGAGGATTGGGATCAGGTGGCATCGCAAGTTGCAGCCTTGGCTGAACAAGGCGATCTTGGCGCAGCAGTTACAAATCTGACAAGCCATGAAGGGGCTCTCCCCGTCGAACTGCAACGTTGGCATGATCGAGCGGCGGCTCGGCTCGGCATAGAACACGCTCTCGAAATGACATCTGCAGCGGTCTTGCGCCAAATTGCAGCGAAGGGCTGATGGTCATGGTGAAGTTATTATGGCGTTTTGGTTTGCTTGTTCTAGCGGCGATAGGCTTTGCTTGGTTGGCCGATAGGCCTGGGCAGGTTACGATTAACTGGCTGGGCCGTGAAATCCATATGTCAGTATTGGTTGGGGTGGCACTGCTTTCTATCGCGCTCCTTTGTGCTTATGCAGTCTGGCGCGTGGTTAGCATGATTTGGCGCAGCCCATCAGCGGCTCGAGAACATTGGCGTTTTCGTAAACATCGCAAAGCCTATGATTCATTGTCGCGCGGAATCATCGCCGCTGGAGCAGGAGACGTGCAGGCCGCTGCACGCCATGCTACAATAGCAGGTGAAACTTTGAAGAGTGAGCCCTTGGTAACTTTGCTTACTGCACAGGCAGCGCAGCTCAAAGGAGATCGTGCCGGCGTGAAGCTAGCCTTTGAAGCTATGACTAAATCGGCCGATACTGAAGTCCTAGGGTTGCGTGGATTATTTGCAGAAGCCAAACAGGCTGGTGATTGGGCCGCGGCGCGCAACATTGCTGAGCGTGCTCTAGCAAAAAATTCGCGTTTGCCTTGGGCCTCGACTGCTATACTGCAAGTTCAAACCACAGCAAAGGATTGGGCTGCTGCGGCAGCAACGGTTGCCAATCAGGCCAAAGCTGGCATAATGCCGCGCGAAGAGGCTGCTAAAAAGCAAGCGGCTCTTTTAACCGCTCAAGCCCTTGCAGATGAAGACATTAATCCTGTGCGGGCTTTAGAGCTCGCACAGCAAGCGCACGGACTTGATGCCACATTGGTGCCTGCCGTCTTGGTGGCCGCAAGGTGCCAGATTGCTTCTGGCAACACCCGTAAAGCAGTTAAAATGTTACAAAGTTGCTGGGCGGTTTCGCCACATCCAGAGCTTATTCAAGTGTATTCTAACGCCAAGCCTCTGGAAGATGCTGAGGAGCGCTTTGAACGTGTGCGCGATTTTGTTGGCAAGACTGAACCTCATGTTGAAAACGCGTGTGCATTGGCGCGCGCTGCCATCAATGCCAAACGTTTCGATGTTGCCAAAACAACACTTGAAGCTTTTGTTCAAGATCATCCGCAAGCTCGCGTGTGTGGCTTAATGGCTGAGGTTGAAGATGCGCAAGGCGATAAGGGTCGTTCACGCGAGTGGTTGGCCCGGGCTCTTCATGCTTCGCGCGATCCGATCTGGGTGTCCGATGGGGTGGCTTCAGTGCGCTGGACTCCAGTATCTCCGGTCACAGGCGAAATCGTCCCTTGCGAATGGAAGCCACCCTTTGAAATGGCGATGGGCACGCAGTGGCAAATTCAGTCCGCTGGCGAAACACCATTGTTAGAAACGCAAGTCGAGGAAGCAAAACCCACCGAACCCACTCGCTTGCCTGATGATCCCGGCATTGACTGAGTGTTGTTGAATTCGTCTTTGAAACAGGCTAATTCGTAGCACACTGAAATAGGCCGCTTTAGCTCAGTCGGTAGAGCACGTCATTCGTAATGACGGGGTCAGGTGTTCGATTCACCTAAGCGGCACCAGTCTTTTGCTGGCGGAACTAAAACTTCAATCAACAAGCGACAGCAGCAGGTGCAATGAACACACTGCGCGGCAGCACGTTTCGCTCGCTGGCGACTTCATCAAAGGACTTGACTTCAATACGCTGTGCTTCGCGTCGGCCATAACTCAAAATCGCTTGATCAACGCCATTGCAATAGTAAATCCGGTCCGCGCCTTGCATTTGGCGAATGTCAGCCAATGTGAGATTCTCAACGCTGGAGACCCTGACAATATGTGTTGTGCCACAGTCACCTTCCTTGGAAGAATGAAAGCCAAAGCTTCTGCCAAAGTAAGCGCTCCAATATTTGCGCCGCTGAACGGTGCTGGCCAATCGTGCATTCACGCGGATGCGAATGGCGGCGGCCCGCTTCACACGATTTTGAATGCTATCAGGAAGAATTGCTTCAATCAGATTGCGCAAATATTGTGCCAGCACGGGGCCAGCTCCTGATGTTGAAATGCCGATAACCAATGGCGACTTGTTGACGATGGAGCCAAACTGAAATGTGCAGAAATCGGGTTGATCAACCACATTGACCATGGAGGTGTATCTCTGGGCGTGGGCAAGGAATGTAGCTGCTTCCTCGTGAGCAATGGCTGCAATAATGATTGCCGCGCCAGAAAAGTCCAAATCACACCAATCTTCAGTTTCAACCGAAATATCCAACCTGCCATTGCTCAGCAGATCTAACAGTTCCTGGGTTGGCTGCTTGCATATGTATCGCACTTTTGCCCCAGCACTTGCTAAGAGTTCCAATTTCCACAGCGCCGCATTGCCATCACCCACAATCACGGCCGTCTTACCCCTGAGGTCAAGGAACACCGGCAGGACCGAAAGTGATTCAATACGCGGTGCCCTATTCCGCTGCTTGGGCGTAGTTTGCGGTTTCATTGATGATCCTTTGAATTTCAGGTCGGCATGAGCCGCAACCCGTACCGGCTTTGGTTTCCCCACAGATCAAACTGAGCGATGCGCCGGGCAGTGCCACGATGGCTGCCTTGATTTGAGAACGGCCAACAGAGTTGCAGGAGCACACGATTGGTCCGATGTCAGAAGTGGAGGCCGCTGGCCTACCTGCCAAAATCGTCGCGGCCTCAACCTCTGATCCAAGCAACTGCTGCAACCAATGACGGCTGGCTTGCACAGGAGTTTGGCTAACGAAGAAAGCAAAATGCAGTCTCCCTGTCCGTGTGGCGACGCACCGAAATGCTGCATTTGGCTTTGATGAGACATATGTCACATCCGATGCAGGATCATTCAAATCGAAGAGTTCACTCAGCAAACTCCGCCAATCTTCGGGCTGCTCGAGTCCGGCACATTCAAACGACTGACCGTTTGCCAGCGGTCTAATAGCCCAATAGTCGAAAACCGGTTTGATGGAATTCACTGTTACGCCATAGCCATACCAGCGGGCCGGAAATCGCTTGATCGATACTGATGCGGATTTTAGCGCTGGTTGCCCACTGATAGGATCCACGATACTGCGCGAAACAGCGTTGGCTTTGGATGCTGAAGCAAAAGAGTTGCTCCAGTGCATTGGCTGAAAAACTTCACCATGCGAAACAGCATCAGATATCAAAACGCGCACAACAGCGCTGCCATGAGGACCCTGAATGCTGGTGAGTTCGGCCTCTCGTAAATTGAGTCTTACTGCATCAGCCGCGCAAACCTCCACATAAGGCTCTGCACGATGGCCAAATAGTCTAGGTACAAGTCCCGTTCGTGTCATGGTATGCCATTGATCACGAATGCGGCCCGTATTGAGCGTGTAAGTTTCAGCTGCAGTAGTTGTTGCGGAGGACGTCGGTGTTGGAACAAACCGTGCCTTGCGATCTGGTGTTTCAAACTGTCCGTTTGAAAAGGGACGTGAGCCTCCCCATTGTTGCGGAAGCAGTTCGGCATAGTCACTTGCAGCAATATCCTTGAGATCAAGTGTTCTGTTGCCATTGTTCAAAACCTGGGTGAGGGCTGCATGTTCTGCAAAAATTTCTGCTGGTGACGAATAATCGAAACCACTAAAATCCATTTTTATTGCCACGTCACACATGATGCGCCAGTCTTCTTTAGCTTCACCTGTCGCTGGCAAAAAACTATGCTGCCGCGAAATGCGCCGCTCGGAATTTGTGACCGTCCCATCCTTCTCGCCCCAGCCCTTGGCGGGGAGAAGCACATGCGCATATTGTGCTGTTTCCATATTTGCCGTGACATCAGACACTGCAACAAAGGGACAGACTTTTAACGCCTCAACAATTCGTATGGAATCCGGCATGCTGACTGCAGGGTTTGTCGCCATGATCCAGAGGGCTTTGATCCTCCCTTCGTGAACTGCTTCGAACAGATCAACAGCCTTCAATCCAGAATTCGTGACGATCTGCGGTGATTGCCAAAAACTCTGCACGCCTGCGCGATGATCAGGATTGTCGATGTCCATATGGGCCGCAAGCATATTGGCCAATCCACCAACTTCCCGCCCACCCATTGCGTTAGGCTGGCCCGTGATGGAAAATGGACCTGCTCCAATTTTACCGATGCGTCCGGTTAGCAAATGGCAGTTGATGATGGCGTTGACTTTATCCGTACCATCTCTCGCTTGATTCACGCCCATCGAAAAAACGGTTACGGTTTTAGCGTTTGCGGCAAAGAGATCGTAGAAAGTTCGTAACTCTCTGAGCGACAAACTGGTGTCCGAAGCCACTCGTGTTTCATTATGTGCGGTGACGGTGAGTAGTGTTTCAGCAAGTCCTGCAGTATGTGCAAACACAAAGCGCGAATCAATTTCGCCGCGGCTGTAAAGATTTTGCAGCAAACCATTAAACAGCGAAATATCAGAGCCTGACTTAATCTGAAGATGGAGATCAGCGCATTCTGCCGTCATGGTCCGGCGTGGGTCAATGACCACTAATTTTGTTCCGCGCCTCTCCCGTGCTGCTTGCAGACGTTGAAACAAGACTGGATGGCACCACGCGAGATTTGAACCAACCAGCACCACCAGATCAGCTTCTTCCAGATCGGTGTAATTGCACGGCACAACATCTGCACCGAAGGCCCGCTTGTGCCCCGCAACTGCAGACGCCATACACAGCCTTGAGTTTGTGTCGATATTGGCCGAACCGATAAAACCCTTCATTAGTTTGTTGGCAACATAATAATCTTCTGTGAGAAATTGCCCTGACACATAAAATGCAACCGAATCTGGGCCATGATCGCGGATGGCTTCTGAAAATTTGTGAGCCACCTCTGTTGTTGCATCCGCCCATGAAACATCTCTACCACCAACACGTGGGTGCAAGAGACGTTGCTCAAGCCCGAAGGTTTCGGCAAGCGCCAAGCCTTTGGAACATAGTCGACCGAAATTGGCAGGATGATCCGGATCACCTTTAATTGTTACGGAACCGTCCCCTTCTCGCTTGGCTAAGACACCACAGCCAACACCGCAATAGGGACAGGTTGTGCGCGTGGCTTCCCCCGCCATCTAAGCGGCCTTCCGCCCGAGAATATGTGAAGGCAATAAAATGCGGCCAGCTTCTAACCGCGTTTCCACCTTACGGGCACAGCCTTGGTCAGGGCCTCTGACCTCGCCAGCTTCAAGACCAATCACCCAATTGTGCAGAGGACAGGTGACACTATCATCATGCACAATACCTTGGCTGAGAGGGCCACCCTTATGCGGACATTTATCCCACAACGCGAAAACACGACTGTCGGCGGTTTTGAATATGGCAATGTCTCCAGCCGTCGTCGTCACAACGCGAGAGCCACGAACAGGAACATCATCAACAGCTCCAATATCAATCCAGTTCATTTTTCACTCCGCCGCTATCTGCATGGGGAAGCTTCGCATTGGCAAAAACTCGTGAGCATGCTTACCAGAGACACGCTCGGCCCACGGATCAACCTGCAAAAAAGTTTGCGCATGCGTGAAGCGAGCAAAATAGTTTCTGCGCTTCTCAACATTCTCCACGATGTTAGTCTTGATCGATTCGAGGCCAACACGCTTGGCCCATTTATAAATGCGCTCAAGGTAATGGCCCTGCTCGCGGTAAAGCTGCGTCAGTGCCGCAATCACTTCGATTGCTGCATCTTCCGTATCGACATGACACAATAATTCGGTGCCTTTAATGTCGAGGCCGGCTGCGCCTGCAAAATGAATGTCGTAACCTGAATCAACACAAATTACGCCAATGTCTTTACATGTTGCTTCCGCGCAATTGCGTGGACAACCAGAGACTGCGAGCTTCACTTTCGCTGGCGTCCAAGACCCCCACATGAATTTCTCAAGCTTGATGCCAAGGCCAGTCGAGTCTTGCGTACCGAAGCGGCACCATTCTGAACCAACACAGGTTTTAACCGTGCGCAGGCCCTTGGCATAGGCCGCACCAGATACCATGCCTGCCGCGTTGAGATCCGACCATACGGCTGGTAGATCTTCCTTTTTCACGCCAAGCAGATCGATGCGTTGACCACCCGTTACCTTAACTGCAGGAATTTGAAACTTGTCCGCAACATCAGCGATGGCGCGCAATTCGGCTGCACTGGTCATGCCGCCCCACATGCGGGGCACTACCGAGTAAGTGCCATCTTTCTGAATATTCGCGTGGACGCGCTCATTGATGAAGCGCGACTGGTTGTCATCTTCATATTCGCCTGGCCATTCGGCAATGAGATAGTAATTCAGCGCCGGGCGACATTTGGCGCAGCCACATGACGTCTTCCACTCCAACTCCTGCATCAATTGTGGAATGGATTTGATTTGCTTGGCAACAATCAAGCGCCGCACATCACCATGACCCAAGTCTGTGCATTTGCACATGGGTTGCACGGCATTGGCCTGGTATTTCTCACCTAATGACAAAACGAGAAGTTTTTCGACCAATCCAGTACAGGAGCCACATGAGGCCGAAGCTTTAGTATGGGCTCGCACGTCATCAATTGAGGTCAATCCTTTTTCCGATATCGCGTCGGTTATTTTCGATTTGCAAATGCCGTTGCAGCCGCAGATTTCTGCGTCAGGCGGTAAGGCTGCAACGGCCGCCGTAGGGTCCAGGGGGGGTCCTCCCGCGTAAGCCTGTCCGAAGATCAGCATGTCGCGATCTTTGGATACATCTTCGCCTTTTTTTAATTTATCAAAGAACCATGGGCCATCGGACGTTTCACCATAAAGCACCACGCCGATAATCTTGTTGTCTTTAATGACCAGCCGTTTGTAAACACCGCGTGAGGCATCACGCAAAACGATTTCCTCGCGGTCTTGGGCTTCGGCGAAATCGCCGCCGGAGTAAAGATCGACGCCGGTGACTTTGAGTTTAGTTGACATGACAGAACCACCATAAGCTGCTGGCTTTTCTACCAACACCTCGGCAATGGTCCGCGCCATCTCGTAGAGCGGTGCTACCAGCCCATAAACAACGCCCCGATGTTCAGCACATTCGCCCAGTGCAAAAATATCAGGATCGTTGGTGCGCATTTGATCATCAACCATAATTCCGCGATTGACTGTGATGTCGCTAGCCTTGGCCAATGCAGTTGAGGGGCGAATGCCAACAGCCATTACGACAATGCTGCACGGCAGTTCCGTCCCATCTTCGAGTTTCAAACCCATGACTTTGCTTTCGCCCAAAATGGAATGGGTGTTGGACTTGGTACGGATTTTGATGCCGCGTTTTTCGAACTCCTGTTCGAGCAGATGCGCTGCGGGTGGGTCAAGCTGACGCTCCATCAAGGTCGACATAAGGTGGACGACAGTTACATCCATGCCGCGCATCTTGAGGCCAGCCGCCGCTTCGAGGCCCAATAGGCCGCCGCCAATAACCACGGCTTTTGCATCGGGTGTGGCTGCCGCCAGCATTTTCTCAACATCATCGAGATCACGATATGTAACTACACCAGGCAGTTGATGACCAAGAACGGGAATGACAAACGGAACGGAACCCGTGGCAATCACCAGTTTGTCGTAATGAGCAACAGTGCCATCAGCCGCCGCAACCGTTCTCGCGACACGATCAATCGCTTCAACCTTGCTACCCTTGTGCAGAGTAACGCCATTCGCTAAATACCAATCATCGCCGTGAGTAATGATGTCCTCATAGGTCTTTTCGCCCGACAATACTGGTGATAGCATCAACCGATTGTAATTGACGCGCGGTTCAGCATTAAAAATCGTTACGTCATAAAGGTCTGGCGCAAGTTCAAACAAATGCTCCAGCATGCGCCCTGGTGCCATGCCATTGCCGACAATGACGAGTTTCTTTTTCATCACGCCGCCTCCACAAATTTGTTGCGCTCATATAGAAATTTCAAAACCGCCTCGCGGGCGCGGATGTAAGTAAGATCCGTCACCAGCTCCAATCGCTTGCGCGGGCGCGATAATTTAACCTCATGAATTTCACCAATAGTTGCAGCCGGACCATTGGTCAGCATGACGATACGATCAGACAGCAGCACCGCTTCATCCACATCATGTGTGATCATGATAACAGTGTTTTTCAGCGCCTGATGAATCTGCATCACCTGGTCTTGCAAATGCGCCCGCGTAAGCGCGTCAAGCGCACCAAAAGGTTCATCCAGCAACAACACTTTTGGCTCCATGGCCAAGGCACGCGCAATGCCCACGCGTTGTTTCATGCCGCCAGAAATTTCGGCGGGGCGTTTGTCTTTGGCGTGAGCCATGTGGACAAGATTGAGGCAGTCCATGATACGGGCATTACGTGTAGGTGCGTTTTCAGAACGCCAAACTTTATCCACCGCCAGTTTGACATTTTCAAAAACCGTCAACCACGGCAGCAGAGAGTGATTTTGGAACACCACGGCGCGGTCTGGCCCTGGCCCTCGCACATGCTTGTCTTCGAGTATGACGGCACCCGATGTTATGGGTATCAGCCCCGCTATGAGATTGAGCAATGTGGATTTGCCGCAACCAGAATGGCCGATGAGCGAAACATATTCGCCCTTGGCAACATCCAATGAAATGCCCTTGAGCACTTCAGAAACGATCTGGCCGCGCTGGAAGGATTTGTTGACGAGAGAAAGTGAGAGATATGGTTTTTGCATGATTGCCCTCAATTCACTGCCGTGCCACGGGTGACGACATGACCGATAAAGGCGATGATGCGATCCAGTACGAAACCAACAAGTCCGACGTAAACCAGTGCCACGATAATGTCGCTGATCAGTGATGAGTTCCACGCATCCCAAATGAAAAACCCTATCCCCACACCGCCGATGAGCATTTCCGCGGCAACAATGGCGAGCCACGAAAGACCAACACCGATGCGAAGTCCTGTGAAGATGTAAGGTGCCGCAGCAGGCACCATAATCTTGGTAAAATATTCAAATGGATTGAGTTGCAACACGCGCGCTACATTGCGATAATCTTGTGGAATATTGCGAATGCCCGCCGCAGTGTTTATAATGACAGGCCACACCGCAGTAATGAAGATCACGAAAATAGCAGAGGGTTGGCCATCCCGAAATGCCGCCAGTGAAATCGGCAACCAAGCCAATGGGGGCACCGTGCGCAGCACTTGAAAGATCGGATCGAAACCGCGCATGAAATATACTGATTGCCCGACCAGTGAACCAAGCGCTATTCCGACAATGGCCGCAATCGAATAGCCAATCGCCACTCGGCTGAGAGAGGCTAGGATATGAAACCCTAGGCCCTTGTCATTGCCCCCATGGTCAAAAAAAGGATGCAAAATCAGGTCTCTGCTATCAGTGAAAACTTGGGTCGGTGGTGGCAAACTTGAGCCTGCTTGCGAGGCCGCAATTTGCCAAATCACCAAAAGCACCGCCAGGACTGCAAGAGGCGGAAGTGTCACCGCCGCTATCCTTCGGAGAGCAGGTTTCAATATGGCTGGCCGCGTTAATTTGCGCTGTGGCAAGGCCAGCACTTTTGCTTGCTGCACGGCCAAAGTAGTAATGGGGGTTGCCACAAGCAAATTCTGTTTGCGCATTGCATTGGTCATTTTAAAATCAAGCCCTAACTATTAGGCTGTCGAGATAGGCATTCGGGTTTTTTGGATCGAAAATCTTGCCGTCGAAGAAGGTTTCAATTCCACGTGAGTCTGATGCGGGAACATCTGTCACACCCAAAGTCTTGGCCGCCGAGCGCCACAAATCTGCACCATTCACTTTGGCAACGAGCGCCGTCACGTCGGTGTCCAACTTCACTTTGCCCCAGCGCATATTTTCTGTAAGGAACCACGCATCGTGACTTTTGAACGGGAAAGACGCTGCATCGCGCCAGAATTTCATGATGTGGGGGCTGGCGGAAACAATCTTGCCATTGCCATAGTCAATATTGCCCTTCAGGCGACCGATTATGTCTTCTTTCTTAACGTTGAACCAAGCGCGTTTAGAAACAATATCCGCTAACTCATCCTTATTGGTATCGGCATCGCACCATTGCTGTGCTTCCATCACAGCCATCAGAATGGCTTCGGTGGCTTTTGGATATTGGTCAGCAAAATCGGCACGCAATGCCAAAGACTTTTCTGGATGCTTCGACCACAATTCACCTGTCGATGCTGCGGTGTATCCAATGCCTTGTGAAACAAGTTGTGCGTTCCAAGGCTCACCCACACAGAAGGCATCCATAGTACCAACTTTCATATTGGCCACCATTTGCGGCGGCGGCACGACAATGGTTTCAACATCAGTGTTTGGATTTATGCCCGCCGCTGCCAACCAATAACGCATCCACAAATCATGCGTACCACCTGGAAAGGTGACGGCGACTTTCGCCATCGCACCACTGGCCTTCTTCTTGGCAAAGACGTCTCGCAGTGGAGAGGCATCAATGCCAACCTTCAAGTCAGCATAGGTTTGTGCCACCGATATCGCTTGCCCATCCAAATTGAGCCTAGCTAGAATTTTCATAGGCAACGGCACATTGTTTTGAGTGATGGTTCCCAATGTCATCAAATATGGCATGGGTGAAAGAATATGCGCACCATCAATGCCATTTCCGGCAGAACCCAATACCAAGTTATCGCGTGTTGCACCCCAAGATGCTTGTTTCAAAACCTCAACACCCGCCATGCCATATTTTTCAAATAGACCTTTTTCCTTGGCTATGATCAGCGGCGAAGAATCGGTGAGCGCAATAAAACCCAATTTTGCGGCATTCACTTCGGGTCCGCTGGCGGCTAGCGCACCGTGCGGCAAAAGACTCTTGGCCGCGCCCAGCAAGGTCGCAGTTGCTACAGTTTTTTTCAAGAAAGTGCGGCGTGTCACGGAGCCGACAGGAATGGAATTCGTCATCAAATTTCTCCTTTTGCCAAAACAAAAAAGTCGACAGGAGCAGCAACAAATATTGCCATCCTGCCGACTGCATTGTCGGAATACCCATCATGGGGTTATTGTTGGCTTTGCACGTGCCGTGCCAGATCAGAGAAAATAAAAAACCCTGCAATTTCAGTGGATTGGCATTGCAGGTCAAAAACTCTATTCATTCCGATGCTGGAATTTCAAGCGCCATGCCGATCAAAATTTGTGCAATGCATCATAAAATGGACTCGCCTCGATATAGCTCTGTAACGCGTCGGGATCAAAAGCCACCCCATCAAAAAAGCCATCTGGCCCAAGAACCAATTGACCACCCTGTGCTGGAACATGGGTGGGTGAAAGAAGTGCGCCTTCAACCTTTGAACTGGCACCGGGCAATGCAATGCCTGCTGATTGAAGCGCTCGACGATATATGTCTGGGCGATAGGTTGCCTTGGCCCGACTGGCGCCTTCAAGGCTGAGATCAAGATGATGCCATCGCACCATTTGCGTATAAAACCACAGAGCATGGCTCTGCCACGGAAAGTTTGCGGCATTGTGATAGAATTGCAGGAAGGCATTACCCTCGGCGCGATGCCCGACCTCGCCATGCAGACCGTGATATAAATGCTCTAAAGGTACATCAAGGTATAAGGAGCGTGTAAGAATGCCAGCAAGCTCATCGACATTCTCGGCGTTTGCACACCATACGGCACTGCGATGCAGTGCCAGCAGCAATTGATCGAGAAGCTCAGGATTGTGCTCTGCCCATTGGCGTGTGAGGCCAAGCACCTTCTCTGGGCTTGATCTCCAAATTGATGATTTGGTGGTCAGCACATGTCCTGCCCCCATAGCAACGGCCACACTGTTCCAAGGTTCACCAACACAAAAACCATCTATGGCTCCTAACGCCAGCGCGTCAGCCATCAATCCTGGTGGCACAATAGTGATCGAGACATCAGACTGCGGGTTGACGCCACTTGCCGCCAGCCAATAGCGAAGCTCATAGGCATGAGCCGAAAAGCTGTGAACAACGGCGAGGGTCAGCAGTGGCAGGCCGCTCACTTTACGTTGCTCAACCAACTGTCGGAAACATAGACCCGCAAGCTTTGCATCGCCATTGATGGCCGCATTTCCGCTCTGTAATGCGGTGTAAACTGCATTGGATACGGTGATAGCATTGCCACCCAAACCCAACGCGAAGGGCGCAATCATCTCCACAGCCAGCGGCGACAGACCAAGGTTCTGTGCAATTGGCAATGGTGCCAGCATATGTGCGACGTCAAACTGACCCACCGAAACACGATCACGTATGTTCGCCCAAGACATTTCACGCACGAGTTTAAGGTCAATGCCCTGCTCTTCCGCAAATCCCTTCTCGTGTGCAGCAATGAGGATCGATGCATCTAAGAGGGGCAGGAAACCTGCAGTTATTCGGATCATGATGGTTTCTCTTGAAGAATGGAGTCAGATTGAACAATGGCATCGGCAATTTGGCCAATGCGGCGGCCTTGTGTCATGGCGGCTTTTCGCAACAATTCATAAGCCTCAGCTTCGTCCAGCTTGCGCTGACGCATAATAATGCCTTTGGCACGGTCGATGATCTTGCGTTCGTCTAGGGCTTGCAACGCATCATCACGTTCCTGTCTCAACTTTTCAAAAGCCCGAAACCGCATGATAGCCAGATCGAGAATGGCCTTGATGCGCTCGCGTTTCAAACCATCAACCACATAGGCAGACACACCAGCTTCAATCGCATCCAGCATTGCCTGCTCGCTCGATTGATCAACAAACATGGCAACTGGCTTTTGAATGGCCTTGGACAAACGAAACATATGCTCAAGAAAATCACGATTGGGATTCCCCAAATCCATGATGATGACATCAGGTGCAATATCCTCAATCTGCCGCACTAAACCATTCAATATCGAAACAATTCGAATGTGCCGATGGCCAGCCTCCTGCAACGCCGCCTCAATCAAGAGCGCGCGTTCAGGACTTTCATCGATAATCAGAATTGTAAGATTGGAACCTGACATCCTTCTATGATGCATTGCACAATTTAATTTTGCAATTGCGAAAGCAGCACGAGTTTACGGCGACTGTGGGGCGATTTCTAGCGACAGGTTTGGCTTTTGAATGCGCTAGGCCATCGGTTTATCTTGCCACAACATTTCAGCACCGGCAGAAAGCCTAAAAGGTGATGTCATGCAGTTACTCCAGTTACTTTTCAATATTTACTATATCGTACCGCTTCCATCCTATACAAAATCTCAAATCAAGGGGTAACACCATGCTCTCTGCAACCGACAAGAAATTTCTTCGCATTGCTTATGACGAAGCCAAAGCTGGCTTTGAGGAAGGTGGTTGCCCAATCGGCTCTGTGTTGGCACGCGGTGAAACGCTGATCTCGCAAGGGCGTAATCAGCGCGTCCAAGGTGGCGACCCCATTGCTCATGGTGAAATGGATGCTTTGCGCAAAGCGGGCCGCCAGAAAACTTACCGCGACATGACAATCTATACGTCACTCAGCCCTTGCATGATGTGCACGGGGACAATCATCCAATTTGGTATACCCCGCGTTGTCATCGGCGAGAACAAAACCTTTGGCGGCAATGAGGCGTTCTTGCTCTCCAAAGGAGTTGAAGTGATCATCGCCGATGACCCCGACTGCATCGCCCTGATGACACGCTTCATCAAGGAAAAGCCTGAGCTTTGGTCAGAAGATATAGCAGAAGACTAAAAGCGTCTCAGCAAACAGCAAAACAATTTCTCCACTTCTTTCACTCTCGATGAATGGCCACCGCGCGTGCTGGAAAGCCTGAACCATCTCTTGCATTGGGCCAGCTTACCATGATGAGTGCACCTGCTTCAGGGACCTTATCAAGATTGGCCATGACTTCAATTTGCCAATGATCAAGCGAAAGGACGTAGTGTTCAAGACTGTAATCTCCCGCTGAGGTGGCAATGCCGGGGTCTGTATCTAACTGCTCATGCCCCACCGCAGTCACATCGCGCTGCTCCAGAAGTTCGGTCAGAACTGGCTTGGTCCAGCCAGGGCAATGGGATATTTTGTTGGCATCTCGATTATAAAAAAGCGTTTCATCGGGCCAGCGTTTAGACCAATCGGTGCGCAATGCGACGAAGGATTTTTCAGGAATACGCCCATTGCGCTGCTCCCATGCCGCGATATCATCAAGCGTTGGCGTTGCATCCGCATTGGTGGCAACGCGTGCACTGATGTCAATTACCACCAAAGGCAGCAACATTTCCTGAACTGGTATCTTGTCGAGCGTTCGCCCACCTTTGATAAAATGCACGGGTGGATCGACATGAGTGCCCCATTGACCAACAAAACTATAGTGATGAACTTGAAATCCATCCCCCTTCGCAAAGTCAAAGAATAGTTTGCGCTCTTCGTCGGGGAAGGCTGGAAAATGGGGTTGACCGGGATGAAACGGGTGGGTCAGATCGGTATATATCGCGCCAGCCAAGCTGGCGCGATAGGTATTCCAAAGTGATGTGTTATCCAAAATATCAGGGCTCCGGTACGAATGTTGGTGCAGCTTCGCTAGCCAGGAAAAGCTTACCATCCTTAACGCCAATGACGGAAACAGACTTATCGGGAACTGCTATGCCGGGGCGATAGGTGATTGTGCCGGTTACACCGTCGAGGCCCGTCGTGGCCGCAATGGCATCCCGGATTTTCGCTGAGTCAACTTCACCAGCCCGCTTGATCGCGTCAGCCATCAATTTCACAGCATCATAGCCAAGGGCAGCAAAGGCATTTTCAGGATCCACTTTGTTTGCAGCTTTATAAGCATCCATGAAGGCCTGCACCTTAGGTGTTGCACCCGCTCCGATATAGGAGTGGGTGGTGAAGAAGGTGTTTTCAGCCGCCTTACCACCAACTTGCAGAAGCAATGGCGAGTCATAACCATCACCGCCAACAACTGGAATATCAATACCAGCTTGGCGAAGCTGCTTCAGGATCAGAGTTACTTCATCTACAAGAGATGCTGCGTAAATAAAGCCTGGGGCTTCGGGCAAAGCCTTGATCTTGGCAATTTGAGCCGTGAAGCTCTTATCACCCGTCTTATAGCTGTCCTGGCCCAGCAGCTTGCCGCCGCCATGCTCATAAGTTTTAACAAAATAATCAGACAGCAAAGTGGTATATTCAGTTCCAATATCAGTGAGCAGGTAGCCCGTCTTTGCTTTGAGAGAGTTCAAAGCAAATTCAGCGCCAACAGCGGCCTGCACATTGTCGCCAAAGCAGGCGAGGAACACTTCATTGCCGAGCTGACTTGGCAGCTTGGGCGAGGTGGCACCGGGGGTAATCAGCGGTATTTGGGCCTTCTGGATTTGTGGGCCGATGGCCAGAACCGAATCTGAATCAGAGAAGGCAACAATGCTGATGACCTTGTCACTATCAATCAACTGGCTGGCAACCGTTGAAATGACTGTCGCATCGCTCTTGGTATCGTAAACAACCAACTCAATGGGCCGCCCCAGCACACCACCAGCCGCGTTGATTTCAGCAGCGGCAAGTTTGCCGCCATTTAACATCGGGCCATCCAGCGAAGCCGCATTGCCTGTCAAGTTGGCGGGGAACCCGATCTTGATCGGGTCAGCGGCAAAGGCGCTGCCGTTGGTGCCAAGGATAAATGCAGTAGAAAGACCCAAACCAAGGGCCGTGCGTCGTGTTATATGTGTCATTTTACTTTTCCCTGTTTCAAATTGCTTTTTGCCGAACTTCCAGAGAACCCGAGCGTAAACTCCCGTTCCCCCATGATCCCCTTCGGCCGGAAAATCATGATTAAAATAAAGATGAAACCCAGCACAATCTGACTGGCGCCGTAGAGCGCTGGTACGGTGATATCGCCGATGGTAAATCCACGCTCGACGGAACGCAGAAGCTCCGACAGGATGGACACACAAATAACGCCGATAATAGCCCCCGACAATGACCCCATGCCGCCGAGAACCAGCATGGCAATAAGATTCATCGTCATCGCAAAATAGAAGGTGACTGGTGAAAATGAGCCGAGATAATGAGCATAAAGCGAGCCCCCAACACCAGCAAAGAAGGCGCCGATGACAAAGGCCAAAAGGCGGGTCTTCAACACATCAATGCCAACCGCACTGGCAGCAACAGTGTCATCACGCACCGCCTTCATCCGGCGCCCGAAGGGCGAATAGACCAAGCGCCAGAGCACAAACACGGTCACCGCCAACCAGCCAAAGACCCAAGGCAATGTTGTATCCAAGGGAACACCAGTGAATGTGCGCGCACCCCGCGTAAAATTGCTCGCGTTAATCAGAACCACATTGACGATAATTAGAAAGCCCATAGTTGCCACCGAAACAAAATAGCCAGACAGGCGCATAAGAGGATAGCCAACTATGACAGCGAGCAGCGCCGTGAATAATCCTGCAACCAATGTTGCTGGCAGGAATGGCAAGCTAAACCAATTCAGCAAGTCCGGCAGATGCGGCAGAAGCGATTGTTTCTGCTGCACCGTGAGCGAGAGAATACCCGAAATATAGGCCCCTGCTCCAATAAACCCGACATGACCTAAGGAAAACACTCCGGTGAAGCCATTGCTCAAAGACAGTGATAAGACAAAAATGGAATTGAGCGCGATGATCAATATGATGCGCATAAAATAGTCGCTCATGATTGATGGCGCGCCAAAGGCGATACCCCCCATCACTGCGAGTGCAAGACCTGCTACGATGACGCGCGCTGTCACAGTTTAATCTCCCGGTTGGGCTGCATCAAACCACCTGGTCTGAACAGCAAAAACGCAATCAGAAGAGAAAACACAATCGCATCGCGATAAGGCGTTATAGCATCAGGCAGAAAGGCAACGATTAAAATCTCAAGTGCGCCCAGCATAAACCCACCAACCAGCGCCCCAGAGATAGAGCCAAAGCCGCCGATGATGGCTGCAACAAAGGCTTTCAATAAAGGTGTGAACCCCATTTGTGGCTGAACGACGCCAGCTTGTGCTGCCCATAAAACACCAGCAAGGCCTGCAAACGCCGAAGCCACAATGAAGGCCACAACAATGAGGCGATTAACATCAAGGCCCACAAGTTGGGCTGCCGACATATCCTCGGAAGCGGCACGCATGCCGAGCCCCAGCGTTGTCTTGGTGATGAACCAGCCAAGCCCGACAAGCGAAAGAAGTGTGAGCGCCAGAGTGAGAATATTGATGTTGGTGAATGTAATTGCGCCACCCATAAGCTGCCAAGATTCATTGAGAGAATCGGGCAGCGGAAAATTATGCGGTGATGATGTAAAAATCAGAATACCAACATTCTCCAAAATATAGGTAACGGCCAAACTGGTCAGCAGTCTTGTAACATCGGGTGCGTTCCGTACTGGCCGATAAGCAATGCGTTCAATCAGAAAACCCGCGATGGCAGACGCAATGATGCCACCGAATAGTGCAGGAATAAAAGGCACTCCAACGCCAATCAACAGAACGGTTGTAAACGCTCCCACCATCATCACATCGCCATGGGCGAAATTTGTAAGCTTGAGTACACCAAACACGATCGACAAGCCCACTGCCACCAAAGCGTAAAGGCTGCCAAGGCTTACAGCATTGATCACCTGTTGCAGGATATATTCAAACCCACTCATTATGCTGCTCCCAGATAGGCTTGCGCCACGCGATCATCCGATAGAAGTTCTTCCGAACTGCCGGATAGTGCAACAGCCCCGGTTCGCAACACATAGGCCCGGTCAGCTAATTGCAGGGCGAGCTTGATGTTCTGCTCGACCAAAAGCATTGTCATGCCTTGGCGTTTGAGTTCGGTCAGAGCCGCAAAAATATATTTGATCAACAGGGGTGCCACACCCAGTGAGGGCTCATCCAGAAGTAAAAGTTTGGGTGCCGCCATCAATGCCCGCGCCAGTGCCAGCTGCTGCTGCTCTCCACCTGATAGGGTTCCGGCAAGTTGAAAATGGCGTTCGCGTAAAATAGGAAACAGTGCAAACATCCGTTCAGTGTCGGCAATAATTCCAGCTTTGTCAGTGCGCGTGCAGGAACCCAGACGCAGGTTTTCTGCAACAGTTAAACTGCCAAAGAGGCGTCGTCCCTCTGGGCTGTGGGCGATTCCGAGGCGTACAATCTGGCTGGAAGAGACGCGGCTGATCGACTGTCCGGCAAAAAATATGTCGCCGGAACTCGGTCGCGATAGGCCGGAGATTGACCGCAGTGTGGTGCTTTTTCCAGCACCATTAGCGCCCAGCAACGCAACAACCTCGCCCTTGTTCACATGCAGCGAAATGCCCTTCAAGGCACGCACGGCACCAAATCGAACCTCAAGATTTTGAACGCTGAACAGCGCTTTGGAGGGATCACTCATGGCCAAGATAGGCCTCCCGTACACGAGGGTGGCGGCGCACTTCATCTGGTGTGCCAACACAAATAACCTCACCCGTTGCCAAAACTTGAATCCGTTCACAAACGGTCATGATAAGATCCATGTCATGCTCCACTACTACGACAGTAATGCCGAAAGTGTCGCGGATTGAGCGGATGAGACCAACAAGGACTTTGGTTTCGTGCGAGTCTAGCCCTGCGGCTGGCTCATCAAGCAGAAGTAATTGCGGCTCTGTAGCCAAGGCACGCGCAATCTCCAACCTGCGCTGATCGCCATAGGGAAGATCAGCAGCAAGGCGCTCTGCTTGCGAGCCCAGCCCCATGAATGCGAGGAGTTTTGTGGTAATATCTTGTGCTGCTGACTGGCGCGATTGATATTGCTTTCCTCGCAGAACAGCATTCAATGGTCCAACCGGATGCCGCAATTGCGCAGCGACAAGAACATTTTCGGTAACGGTGAGTGAAGCAAATAAGCGTGAGCCCTGAAATGTCCGCGCAATACCAAGCTCAACGATACGCGACGTCGCAGAACCGATGATCGATTGATTTCTAAACTTTATCTCACCGGAATTTGGTTTGGAAAAACCTGTAATCAAATTAAAGAAGGTGCTCTTACCGGATCCATTCGGACCAATGACCCCTAGTATTTCGCGTTTATACAAGGTGATGGAGTGATCACGCAAAGCCACAAGTCCACGAAACGATTTCGTCAGCCCTGATGTCTGAAGTAGAACTGTACCGACATCACTGTGCTGGCTAGGCTGCAATTCTTGGTTTCCTTAAAATATTGCGCTTTGCTGTTTTCATTACTTCAGCTCTGCAACCAGTGTTGCGGTGTCAGCTTGGCGGCAATAGCCTTTGAAGGCCTGCAATGCATTCGTGTGCCGCGCTTCTGTATCAGTCGTACAAGCATCAGTGGGGCAGACCATCCGAAAGCCACGGTCAGCGCCGTCGCGCACGGTGTGATCGATGCATTGATCAGTCAGGAAACCCGTTACGACCACCGTATCAATACCGATGTTGCGCAAAAGATATTCAAAGATAGTGGAATTGAAAAGGCTCGACGAGGTTTTGGGTAAGATGATTTCATCGCCCAGCGGCTGCAATTCATCAATCACTAGGGTTTCAACACTGCCTGCTGCAAAATGAAAATTTGACTGCTTGTAATCCAAACTGCGATCACGTCCATCTTGCGTTAGGCTGGCAATCACTGTGAACATAATCTCGGCCTTCGATAGACGACCAGCACTGATTAGGCGGGCAATATTAGGAACAACAATCTGACTGGCTGATTGGTGAAAATAGGGCCTGGAAATGGCTGCAGCCTGATTGAAAATTCCTTTTTGTGCATCAATCACAAGGATTGC
>JANYGE010000056.1 GCA_025362535.1 Hyphomicrobiales bacterium | reverse complement strand
AATGGCTTTCTCACGGGCTTGCGCGAGGGTCACATGGCCATTTGCAGCGCTGCCAAGGCCCAATTCGCGGCGCTGGCCGCCAAAGACATACAGGAACACCCAACGCTTGCTGCCCGTCTTTGTAATCGAAAGGTAGAGGTTATCACCCGCATTATGCCGCCCCGCTTTGGTAAGTGTGTCCACTGTTCGCGCGCTAGAAACTACCAATCGCTTTGCCATCACTTTAAATCCTGCCCCACAATCTGCCCCACACGATAACGTGACTTGCAGCGAACGTCAACAAACATTGGAAATCATGAAATCGAATAAAATCATTTAAAATAAGGGTTTATTTAAACATTGACGAACAAGAACGCATAGTAGAATACACAAGTGTAGCGGACTCTTCTTCCGCCATTTTTTCAAGGGTGCGCAATGACGAATAGCAACGATTTTGAAATTTATCTTGTCTCCCCTCCGGGTCTTGAAGCCGTTTTGCTTGATGAAGTGAAATCCAAAAAATTCAGTGACCCTAAGCAAGTGATGGGTGGTGTTAGCATTCGTGGTGGCTGGCCCGAGGTTTGGCGTGCCAATCTTGAAATCCGTGGCACCACCCGTGTGCTCGCCCGCATTGGCGCGTTTCATGCGGGCCATTTGGCCCAGCTTGACAAGCTCGCTCGCAGATTTCCATGGGGTGATTTTTTGCGCAAGGATGTGCCCATCAATGTCGAAGTGACCTGCAAAAAATCGCGCATCTATCATGCTGGTGCGGCAAGCCAGCGCATCGAAACAGCGATCCGCGAAGAATTTGGTGCTCCCATTTCGGCAGAGGCAGAACTGAGCATCAAAGCCCGCTTCGAAGATAATCTTTGTACACTCAGCATCGATACATCAGGAGAATCTTTACACAAGCGCGGCCACAAGGAAGCCATCGGAAAAGCCCCCATGCGTGAAACCATGGCCTCGCTGTTTTTACGTCACTGTGGCTATGACGGAAAAGAGACCGTAGTTGATCCGATGTGTGGTTCCGGAACGTTTGTAATTGAGGCCGCTGAAATTGCGGCACACTTAAACCCAGGGCGCACCCGCAAATTTGCTTTCGAGCGGCTTAAGAATTTTGATGCGGCAGCTTGGGAAAGAATCTGTGCCGCAGCGCCAGCTATTAAGACTGACTTAAAATTCTTCGGCAGTGACCGTGATGCCGGTGCCATTAAAATGTCCAAAGCCAATGCCGAGCGCGCAGGTGTTACAGATTTAACGGTGTTTCAAAACCATGCGGTGAGCGATCTCATGCCGCCACCGGGTGCCGCCGGATTGGTGATCGTCAACCCGCCCTATGGCACCAGAATTGGCGATAAAAAACCGCTCTTTGCGCTTTATGCTGCCCTCGGCAAAACCCTGACCACCCGCTTTAAAGGCTGGCGTGTGGGTGTGATCACCACAGATTCATCTCTGGCCAAAGCCACCGGATTGCCTTTTGCCAAACCCGGGAAACCCATGTCTCATGGCGGGTTGAATGTCTATTTGTTCAAGACGGAGCCGTTAAAATAGGCCGATGCTTCGAGGCACATTACCGCATCTCAGGGTGACGTTTTATACAATAGCTCCCACAAGGGGGAGAGAGTAGAAGATGCCGCCACAGTTTAACTTTTTCTAAAACTCTCTAGGAACATCACTCTATGATCGCCGAACTCGGCCATTTTGCTTTGTTACTCGCATTGATGACCAGCCTCATTCAAGCAAGCCTGCCGCTTTATGGCGCAGAGCGGCAAGACCGGGGCCTCATGCAATTGGCCAGCGTTGCCGGAGTTGCATCATTTCTCTTGGTTGGGTTCTCCTTTGTCAGCTTGGCTTATAGTTTTGTAGTTTCTGATTTCTCGGTGAAGCTCGTTGCCGAAAATTCGCAACTTGCCAAACCCCTCATTTATAAAATCACCGGCGTCTGGGCCAATCATGAAGGCTCAATGCTGCTATGGGTTTTGATTCTCGTGATTTTCGCGGCTGCAATTTCAATCTTCGGCAAAAACTTACCCGCACCCTTGAAGGCCCGGGTTCTCGCTGTGCAAGGCATGATTGCCACGGCCTTCCTCGCATTCCTCGTCTTCACCTCAAACCCGTTCGAACGCTTGGCCAATCCACCCTTGGATGGCAGCGGCATGAACCCTTTGCTGCAAGACCCTGGCTTGGCCATCCATCCGCCTTGTCTTTATATGGGCTATGTCGGCTTCTCAGTTGCCTTTGCCTTTGCCGTAGCGGCCCTGATTGAAGGCAAAGTCGATGCCGCTTGGGCCAGATGGGTGAGACCTTGGGTGTTGATTGCCTGGTGCTTTCTCACTCTCGGCATCACGCTTGGCAGCTTCTGGGCTTATTATATCTTAGGCTGGGGCGGCTGGTGGTTTTGGGACCCCGTTGAAAATGTGTCGCTCATGCCATGGCTTGCAGGCACTGCCCTGCTGCATTCCGCCTTGGTTGTGGAACGCCGCCACGCGCTGGTCTCATGGACGATACTGCTTTCTATCCTCACATTTTCACTGAGCCTGATCGGTACCTTTGTGGTGCGCTCTGGCGTGCTCACCAGTGTGCACTCCTTCGCCGTTGATCCGGCACGCGGCACCTTCATTCTGATGATCTTATCGATCGCCACTGGCGGCGCTTTGTTGCTTTATGCCTTACGCATTCCCACCGTCAAAAAAGGCGCACCCTTTGCCTCGATCAGTCGCGAAAGCAGTTTGCTTTTGAATAATGCCTTGTTGATCGTGGCAACCGCCACGGTGTTCATCGGCACATTTTATCCGCTGCTGATTGATCTGATCGGCAAAGACAAAATCTCCATCGGGCCGCCCTATTATAACCGCACCTTCATTCCGCTGTTTATTCCCCTGCTCATCACCATGGTGCTGGGGCCATTTTTAAAATGGAAGCGCGATGACCTAGGTGAAGCCTTGCGCAAACTAAACATACCCTTGGTTTTCGCTGCCCTTGGCGGCGGTGCTGTGCTTCTCATCACCATGGGAAAATATCTGTTCACAGCTTTTGGCGTGGCCCTGGCAGCATGGGTGATCGTGGGCTCCATCTGGGCTTTGGTGAAACGCGTAAAACTGGGCAGTATTCCCTTTGCCCAATCACTGGCACTGCTCAAAACCACACCGCGGGCCTATTTTGGATTATGCTTGGGCCATCTGGGCATGGGGCTCGTCGTCGCCGCTATCACCACAGTAACCACATGGGAAAAAGAAAATATTCTAGCGATGAAAGTTGGTGAGACAACGACGATCTCAAGCTATGGTGTGAAGCTCGCAAAGATCGAGCAAGTACCCGGACCAAATTATCAAGCCGAACGTGGCACATTTGAAATTTCAGAAGACAGCACTGTTTTTGCCATCATGAGTGCCGAGCGGCGTTATTATCCCCTGCAACAATCACAAACCAACCAAACGGCAATTCACACCAATCTCATTTCAAATATCTATATTGCATTAGGCGACGCCGATAGCACTGGCGGCTGGACCGTGCGGATCTATTATCACCCACTGGCACCCTGGCTCTGGATTGGCGGCCTCACCATGGCACTGGGTGGATTTATCTCGCTAACGGATCGTCGTTTCCGCATTGGCATTGCCACGCCAAACAAAGAAGCCCTAGCATGACCCTATCACGCGCCCTGCCGTTCTTGGTGTTTCTCGCAATCGCTGCAGCACTGGCCCTTGGCCTTGATCGGGACCCGAAAGCCATCCCCTCCATGCTGATCAATCAGCCCATGCCGCAAATCAGTTTGCCTGCTCTTCAGGAAGATCAGCCGCGTTTTGAAAGCACGGCATTCATTGGTGAAAAGCTGGTGCTGATCAATGTGTTTGGATCATGGTGCCCCAGTTGCCGCTATGAGCACCCATTTCTGATGCGTCTTGCTTCTGACAAGCGTTTCACCTTGCTCGGACTGGACTGGAAAGACACGCGCGACAATGCCAAAAAATATTTAGAAAACTATGGCAATCCCTTCGCGCAAATAGGTTTTGATGACACAAGCCATGCCATCATCAACCTCGGCGTAACGGGCGCGCCTGAAACCTTCGTCATCGATACCAAGGGCATTGTGCGCTTGCGCATCACTGGACCTTTAACCGAAGAGATCTGGAATGCCGACGTAGAGCCGCTGCTGAAATCTGCGGTGGCCGCACCATGATTTACCGCCGCTTCCCGGCATTTGTTTTGATGGCTTGGCTCGGTTGTTCAGCCGCGTTCGCGGTTTTGCCTGACGAGGTTTTGGCAGATAAAGTCTTGGAAGCCAGAGCCCGCACTATTTCCAAAGATTTGCGCTGCCTTGTGTGCCAAAATCAATCCATTGATGATTCAAATGCCCCGCTGGCCAAAGACCTGCGGATCATTGTGCGCGAGCGCCTGACGGCAGGCGATAGTGATGCCCAGATTTTCGATTATGTTGTGGCACGTTATGGTGATTATGTTCTGCTGCAACCTCCCTTGCAATCCGACACCCTGTTGCTCTGGGGTGGACCGTTTTTAATCTTGGCTTTTTCTCTGGGCTTAGTAGCTCTTTATTTGCGTAAGCAACAAGTTCCCGAAGATCTATCCGAAGTGGAAGACGATTAGAATGATCCTGTGGCTTTTGATCATCATGCTGTGCAGCGCCGTGACTGTGGCTCTTTCGATGCCGCTCATCCGTCGGTCCGAAAATCCTGACGGCATCAATCATAACGCCTTGGCCTTCTATCACGATCAGCTCAAGGAAATTGACCGGGATATGAATGCAGGCACCATCAATGCTCCCGAAGCTGCAACAGCAAAACTGGAAATTCAGCGCCGATTGAATGCGGCCCAAAAAAATCAACCAGTCGCAGCTCCGCTCCCAGCAAAATTCCGACAGCTGACTCTTATCAGCACAGCAAGCCTGATTATTATTGGTAGCCTTGGGCTTTATAGCATGCTCGGACATCCTAATTTAACGCCTACAACCAGCACTGCCGCATCGCCAGACGAGGTGAATGCGATGATTGCAAAGCTGGTGGCGCGGGCGAAAGCCAATCCGGGTGATGCCGAAGGTTGGCGCATGCTGGGCTGGGCCCAATTCACCATGCAGCACTACTCAGAAGCCGTGGAAGCCTATAGCAAAGCCTCAGGCGTTGATCCGACCAACAGTGATTATAAATCTGCTTGGGCCGAAGCGCTTGTGCTGGAGGCGCAAGACGCTGTTACACCAAAAGCCCAAGCCCTTATTGCAGAGGTTTTGAACAGTAATCCTAAAGACCCACGGGCTCGGTTTTACGATGCACTTTCGCATGAGCAATCAGGCGATCAATCCGGCGCACTGGACCGCTTAATCGCATTGCTCGCCGATTCTCCAGCTGATGCCAGTTGGCGCGCCAATGTGGAACAGCGCATTGCGGATTTGGCCAAGGCTACGGGCCGCGATGTGTCTAAGCTCTTTATGCCATCGCCCAGTGCCGATCAAAAAAGCCAGATTCAAGCTCTGCCCGAGGCGGATCAAAATGCTTTGATTGCCTCTATGGTTGAGCGACTTGCAACGAGGCTTTCAGAAAACCCCAATGATCTTGAAGGCTGGATCAACCTCATGCGGTCTTATCAAGTTTTGAAACAACCTGACAAAGCCAAAGACGCCTTGACCAAGGCTCTGACCGCCTTTGCCAATGATTCAGCAGGCCAAGATAAAATCAAAGCGGCGGCAAAAGAACTTGGCGTTGAGCTTTAAACCGCTTCAAACACCAAGCTTGCAACACCAACCAGACCTGAGTTTCCACCAAGCTTGGCTTTAACCACCGGCACAGTTTTGAAGGCGGGCATGGCGCTCTTTTGGATTTGCGTAATGATGCCGGGGGCCAACACGTCAAACTCATGCGAAAGACCACCACCCATGATCAACATATCGGGACTATAGAGATGAAGCAGACTTGCAAAACCCATACCCAAAATCTTGGCTTCTTCCGCCACCAGACTTTGCGCCAATTCATCACCAGCTTTGGCCGCGGCAAAAACCGAGGGGCTGGTGATCTCTTCGCCATTGCGCCCTAAAACCGATGTGGCATGCCCGAAAGCCTGCTTACGCGCACGCACCGCAAAAGCTGGTCCTGCGCCATAGGCTTCAAAGCAGCCGCTCGTGCCACAGCCACAACGCTCCCCATCTGGCACAACAATCATATGCCCCACATG
>JANYGE010000027.1 GCA_025362535.1 Hyphomicrobiales bacterium | reverse complement strand
CTGTTCTGGTGCAACGCGGCACCTTGAAATTGGGTGATCTTTTCGTGGCTGGCTCTGCTTGGGGCCGCGTTCGCGCTCTTGTTGATGACAAAGGCAAGCAGGTTAAGACCGCTGGTCCATCTGCTCCTGTTGAAGTTCTCGGTCTCAATTCTGCGCCAGAAGCGGGTGATCGCTTTGACGTTGTTGAAAACGAAGCGCGGGCGCGTGAAATTACTGATTATCGTGAGAGAAAGCGCCGCGAAACCCGTGGCACAGGCATGGTGCGTTCATCGCTTGAACAAATGATGAGCCAGCTCAATCAATCGGGCCGAGCCGAATTCCCAGTTTTGGTGAAGGCTGATGTGCAAGGTTCTGCTGAAGCCATCGTGCAAGCGTTGGATAAAATTGGCAATGAAGAAATTCGCAGCCGCGTTGTGCATTATGCTGTAGGTGGTATTTCGGAAAGCGATATCAATTTGGCTGCAGCCTCGGGCGCTGTGGTTCTTGGCTTTAACGTGCGCGCCAATAGTCAGGCGCGTGATGCAGCCCAGAAGCAGGGTATTGAGATCCGCTATTACAATATTATTTACGATCTCGTGGATGATATCAAAGCCGCCATGGGCGGCAAGCTTGCGCCGGAAGTGCGCGAAACATTCTTGGGCAATGCGAAAATCTTGGAAGTGTTCAACATCACCAAGGTTGGCAAAGTGGCTGGTTGTATGGTCACCGAAGGCAATGTGCAACGTGGTGCCAAGGTGCGTTTGATCCGTGACAACGTCGTGGTGCATGAAGGCGAACTTTCAACACTGAAGCGCTTCAAGGATGAAGTGAAGGAAGTGCAAAGTGGCCAAGAATGCGGCATGGCCTTTGCCAATTACGAGGACATGCGCGCTGGCGATGTGATCGAATGCTTCCGCGTTGAAAAGGTGCAACGGACTCTGGCGTGATCGAGGGGCTCTCTCACCTCACTTTCATCGTCAGGGATCTCCAAGCAATGACGCGAGTCATCATTGAGGTGCTTGGTGGGCGCCAAGTGTATGCTTCGGGTGCCAAGCAACATTCCATCTCGCCCGAAAAATTCTTTGATGTTGGTGGTTTGTGGATTGCTATTATGCAAGGTGATCCGTTGCCGACACGCACTTACAATCATATTGCGTTTAAAGTTTCGCTGGAACAATTGGCCAAAGCCAAATTAGCTATCGAGAACTTGGGCCTCGAGTTTCGTCAATCTCGCCCTCGCGTCGATGGCGAAGGGCAATCGCTTTATTTTCATGATTATGATAATCATTTGTTTGAATTACACACGGGCACGCTTGACGAACGGCTTGCCGCTTACAAAAAACTGGACGAACTTTAATGGCCCATTCCTCCGCTCCTTCCCAGCGCATGCTTCGTGCGGGTGAACTTATTCGCCATGCGCTGGCCGATATTTTTTTGCGGGGCGAAACCAATGACCCAGAATTGGAAAAATTGACGCCAAGCATTGTTGAGGTGCAGATTTCACCTGATCTCAAAATCGCCACAGCTTTTGTCCGCACTCTAATCATGGGGCAAGAAGAGCAATTGCTGGTAGCATTGAAGCGTAACCGCAAATATATACGCATGCTGATGACGCCGAAACTGCAAATGAAATATACGCCAGATATTCGGTTTCGAATCGATACATCTTTGGACTATGCAGGGAAGATCGATGATATTTTGCGCAGTCCGGTAGTGAAACGCGATATCGAGAGTTAATTTTGAAAAAACGTGGTAAGCCCGTTCATGGTTGGGTGGTCTTTGACAAGCCTTTGGGAATGTCATCCACACAGGCTGTGGGGAAAATCCGCTGGCTATTTGATGCTGAAAAAGCTGGTCATGGCGGCACATTGGATCCACTCGCTACTGGTTTATTGCCTATTGCTCTAGGTGAAGCCACAAAAACTGTGCAGTGGGCCATGGATGGGCGAAAAACCTATCGCTTTCGGATTCGATGGGGCGCGGAAACTGCGACCGATGATCTAGAGGGTGTAATCACAGCTCAATCAAATCAAAGACCAACAACTCATAGTATTGAATCAATACTAATACAGTTTTTAGGCGAAATCACACAAGTTCCACCAATTTATTCTGCGCTTAAGATCGATGGCGAGAGGGCTTATGATTTGGCTCGGGCTGGCGAAAAGCCAGAAATGACGCCGCGCCAGGTGATGATCGAAGAATTACGCCTGCTCGATGCCTCAAACCCAGACTATGCCGATTTTGAAACCGTCTGTGGCAAGGGCACCTATATAAGAGCTTTGGCGCGTGATATTGGGCGTGCGCTCGGCTGCCTCGGCCATCTCACCTTGCTGCGGCGCACCCAAGTTGGATCATTTACTGAAAAAGAGATGATTTCGCTGGAATTGTTGGAGGAACTCAGCCATAGGTCCGCCAGCGATAATGCGCTCGAGGGCGCATTACGCTCCATTGTGACCGTGCTGGACGGCATCCCGGCACTGGCCGTAATGGATCAGGACGCTGCAAGACTGCGGCAGGGCCAATCGGTTCTGCTGAGAGGAGCCAAGGCTCCGATCAGTTGCGACGCTGTTCTGGTGAACCATGATGGCAGACCCTTAGGGATCTGTGAAATATCTCAAGGTTCATTAAAGACCAAACGTTTGTTCAACCTTTAGCGATGTCCGGAGAATAGAAATGACTATGACTGCTGAGAGCAAAGTTGCTCTCGTTAAAGAATATGCGACGAAAGCTGGAGACACAGGTTCACCTGAAGTTCAGGTGGCAATTCTCACCACTCGCATTGTTTATCTCACCGAACACTTCAAGACCCACAAAAAGGATAATCATTCCCGCCGTGGTCTTTTGAAAATGGTGGCCGCGCGCCGTAGCTTGCTCGACTATTTGAAGAGCAAAGACGAAGCACGTTATCAGACGCTGATTAAGCGCCTCGAGATCCGCCGCTAATCAGCGACGCATTTCAATAAAGTATGAGCGAGGCGGATCACCGATTTGCCGCTTTCGCGTCCCCGTAAATTGGTGCTGGCAATAGGGCTGGCACCATGGTGGTTCAAAGGGGATGTCGTCCAGCAGGTGATCAAAGTGGCGACGAAGGACCAAAAGGAAAATATGCATGTTTAAAATTGACGTTGAAGAAATCCAATGGGGTGGTCGCACCCTTCGTTTCGAAACCGGGCGCATTGCCCGCCAAGCTGACGCAGCGATCTTAGTAACTTACGGTGAAACCACCGTTCTGGCGACAGCCGTTGCCGCCCGCGCCGAAAAGCCCGGCATCGACTTCTTCCCTCTCACTGTGAACTACCAAGAAAAGACTTATGCCGCAGGCAAAATTCCTGGCGGATATTTCAAGCGTGAAGGCCGCCCATCAGAAAAAGAAACTCTGGTTTCTCGCCTGATTGATCGTCCGATCCGCCCTCTGTTCCCAGAAGGCTTCCGCGTTGAAACGCAAGTCGTTGCTACAGTTCTGTCTTACGATCTTGAAAACGACAGTGACATTGTAGCTCTCGTGGCGTCATCTGCAGCCCTCACACTCTCCGGCATTCCCTTCATGGGCCCGGTTGGTGCAGCGCGTGTTGGTGTGATCGATGGCGAATTCGTTTTGAATCCAACCCAAGACCAGATGAAAACCTCTGATCTTGATTTGGTTGTTGCCGGAACCAGCGACGCTGTTTTGATGGTTGAATCGGAAGCCAAGGAACTCTCAGAAGAGAAGATGTTGGCAGCTGTAATGTTTGGCCATGCTGGCTTCCAGCCCGTGATTGATGCAATCATCCGCTTGGCAGAACGCTCTTCGCGTACGCCACGTGATTTCACACCGCCTGATGAAGAAAAACTCTTCAAGGCTGTGAAGAAGGCCGGCGAAAAAGGCGTTCGCGCTGCTTATGCGATTGTCAAAAAAGAAGATCGCCAGGACGCTGTTGCCAAAGTGAAAGAAAAGATTTTGGCTTCACTGGTTGATGCTGAAGATCCAAAAGCTCCATCAGCGCAGAAAGTTGCCGACGCGTTCAAGCATCTTGAAAAAGATGTTGTTCGTAACAGCATTCTGGATACTGGCCTTCGCATTGATGGCCGCGACACTAAAACGGTTCGCGCTATTGTTGCTGAAGCCTCAGTTCTGCCTCGCACCCATGGTTCAGCTTTGTTCACCCGCGGTGAAACACAGGCGCTTGTTGTAACGACACTCGGCACTGGCGAAGATGAGCAATATGTGGACAGCTTGGATGGTATGTATAAGGCCAAGTTCATGCTGCATTATAACTTTCCTCCCTACTCGGTGGGTGAAGTGGGCCGCATGGGTGCCACTGGTCGGCGCGAAATCGGTCACGGCAAATTGGCATGGCGTGCCATTCACCCGATGTTGCCATCGGCTGATGAGTTTCCTTACACCATGCGTGTTGTATCTGAGATCACCGAATCAAATGGGTCATCATCAATGGCCTCCGTGTGCGGCGCTTCGCTCGCATTGATGGATGCCGGTGTGCCTTTGAAATCGCCGGTGGCTGGTATTGCCATGGGCTTGATCAAGGAAGATGAGCGCTTTGCAGTTCTATCGGATATTCTGGGTGATGAAGATCACTTGGGCGACATGGACTTTAAAGTGGCGGGCACCGCCAATGGCGTGACTGCTTTGCAAATGGACATCAAGATCACCGGTATCACCGAAGAGATTATGAAAGTTGCTTTGTGGCAAGCCAAGGATGGTCGTTTGCATATTCTCGAGAAGATGGCCGAAGCTTTGGAAAAAGCCCGTCCAGGTCTTGGCGAACATGCACCGCGCATAGAAACCTTCAAAATCCCAACCGATAAGATTCGTGAAGTGATCGGCACGGGCGGCAAGGTTATC
>JANYGE010000023.1 GCA_025362535.1 Hyphomicrobiales bacterium | reverse complement strand
AGCCAAGAGAGCTCGCCTGTTGCTTTCTCCACGCCCAAGGTTGAATGCATCATCACCACGAGAATGATGCAAATGCCTTTGGCATAATCCACCCAATCAATCCGTGATTTTAATGTGTCTTCCATAATGCTCTCACTTCCCGAATCGGCACAATTCCGTTCAAACTGAAACGATGCAAGCCTTGGTCCAAAACAGAAAATCAAATGGGTAATCCACGGAATTTTGAATTTAGGGTAAATTTTCTTTTAAATTGAACAGCACTCAAACCACAGGAATATTGAAGGGCGTAATCACTTGTATGGCCGAAAGGGGGTTAATTTCCTGCCGTGGCAAAGCGCCATTGGCTTGCATAATGAGCCTGCAACACGTGTGCATATCGATTTTCAAATTGTGATGCAGCACGGCATTTATTCTCTGTTGTTTGAGAAGTTTTAAATTATCCACATCAAGATCATGAGCGATGAACACATGAAGCTTGCGATCACACTCTTTAAAAGCTTGGAGCACTGCCATATTTGCTCCGCCCACTGAATATACGGCACAAATATTTGGATTCTGGCGCAACGCATGGGCCACAAGTTCACCTGTGGCCTGATTTTTTCCGAGGCCGCCGCTCACTTCGACCAAATTCAAGTGAGGATAATCTTGCCTTAGGGCTTTGCGGAAACCCATTTCACGCTCCTCTTCACCGCGAAATCCGGCACTTGAAAGGGTGACCAGAATCGTCGCCTTGGGCAGGCTTAACCATGTTCCAATCAAATAGGCTGCAGTTTCTCCGGCAGCGCGATTATCAATCCCAACATAAGCAAGGCGCTTTGAATGAGGGAGATCAGTGACAACCGTAATCACCGGAATGCCTTTTTGGACGAGTGCATCTACCGCCTCAACAATCTCTGGCAGGTCTGGCGCTTTGAGAATGACACCATGGCTGCCGCGCAGCCCAATCTGCCGAAGCTGACTTGCGATCCTCTCCGGCTGAATCACCTCCTCCATATGAAATCGGCATCTAAATACGGCAGGGTTCAAAGCTTGCAGCTCAGCTTCAAGTGCTCCCCGGAGCAGTTCCGTAAAGCGATCCGGCGCTTCAACCAAGACATCAATCATGAATTTTCGTCCAACCATAAAAATCTGATCTTGTTGGCTTTTGAGTTCACGCAAAGCCTGTTTCACGCGTTTGCGGGTTGATGGTTTAACACCCGGCCTGCTGTTTATTGCGCGGTCAATCGTGGCGAGACTTAAACCTGCTTGATGGGCAATTTCTTTGAGAGTGAATTCGCTTTTCTTCATTTAATATTTGAGGTGTTTTTGAGGTGTTTGAGACGTGTTTGGATCTTAGACTTGCTGTAGAGTTTTGCAAATCAACAAACCTTTGCCGCGAGGACAAAATGAACACAGATAATCTGATTGCGTTGCGATCAAAGCGCGTGTGGATGACACCAGATTCCTGCAATCTTGAGGATTTCAAAAAGCTCATCGATCGCAAATCCGAGGCCGCTGACTATCCCTTCGCATCCAGCATTGAGAAGAATGTGCCGATCTATGACAGTGCAGCAATCAGCAAAATTGCAGTTAATCACGAGGGGCGCAAAGCCGTGATGGCCGAATGGGCCGAGGTTTTTCTCACTGGCCCTGGCATTGTGGTGTTAAAAAATGCGCTGCATGACATGGCGGCACTCGACCAGATGAGTGCACATTTCGATGCGATCATTGCCGAACAACATGCCAGCAATAGCGGCGCTGGTGATCATTTCGCCAAGCCCGGTGCCAATGATCGCATTTGGAATGTCTTAGAAAAAATTGCCCTTCGAGACCCCGCATGTTTCGCGCGTTATTATAGCAATGACATGATTGCCATGGTGAGTGAGGCTTGGCTTGGCACAGGCTATCAAATCATGGCACAGGTGAATGTGGTGAACCCCGGCGGAGAAGCCCAATCAGTGCACCGCGATTATCATATGGGTTTTCAAAACGCCGCTGAAATTTCAACCTTTCCGGCTCATGCGCATTTGCTCTCGCCGGTGCTCACCCTGCAAGGTGCGGTGGCTCATGTTGATATGCCGATAGAAACCGGGCCTACGCTTTACATGCCCTTTAGCCAAAGTTTTGCACCTGGATATTTTGCGTGGCGTAAACCTGAGTTCAAAGAATATTTCAATGCAAACTATACGCAGCTGCCTCTGAGCAAAGGTGATATGGCATTTTTTAATCCCGCACTTTTTCACGCGGCTGGCCACAATAAATCAAAAACCGTGCGGCGTATGGGCAATCTGTTGCAGGTGTCTTCGGCTTATGGCCGGGCTATGGAAAGCATGGACCGGGCACGCATGAGTGCAAGGCTCTATCCTGTGCTGGCCCAGTTAGGTTTGAATGAACGCACTGCACATAATGCAATCGCTGCATGTGCTGAAGGCTATGCCTTCCCCACTAATCTCGACCGCGATCCACCGATCGGTGGTTTGGCACCAGAAACCCAAGCTGCCTTAATGCGGCGCGCCCTGAAAGAAAACTGGCCGGCGGCTAAGTTCGAAACGGCCCTCGCTGAACAAGCCAAGCGCCGCCTGACCTAATCTTGGCCTCTTTGCTTGGGTTGCGGCTTTACTATAGCTCCGCTATAGCAAAGCCCATTGCACCCGTAGCTCAGCTGGATCAGAGCGCTGCCCTCCGAAGGCAGAGGTCACAGGTTCGAATCCTGTCGGGTGCGCCAAATTATTTTAATGTATAGTCTTGTTACACATGGGTAACAAATCGCACCGTTGACATGGTCTGGGCTCTCATGTGAGTTACGGGGCATGTCAATTAATCTCTTCTCACTTGAAAATCGCAAGGCGCTGGTTACCGGGGCCAGCCGGGGCATTGGGCGAGCCATTGCGGAGGGGCTTGCAGCGGCGGGGGCCGATGTGGCCGTGGCGGGGCGTGATATGGCAACACTTGAAACTGTAGCTCAAGCTATCCGTAATATGGGCCGCGCGGCAGTGATTATCCGGATGGATGTGGCGAATGTTGCAAGCTGCCGCGCAGGTGTTGCTGAAGCGACCCAGAAGCTTGGCGGGCTTGATCTTCTGGTGAACAATGCCGGCGTTGAAGAGGTTTGCGCCTCCCTTGATGTGGATGAAGCGCTGTGGGACCGCATCCTTGATACAAATCTCAAGGGCGCTTTCTTTGTGGCGCAGGCGGCGGCACGGGTTATGAAAACTGGCACTATTCTCAATATCGCTTCGCTCACCTCGGAGCGCGGCATTGCCACCGCCGTTCCTTATGGTTCGTCCAAGACGGGTCTGGTGGGCATGACCCGGGCGCTGGCCGTGGAGTGGGCAACGCTCGGCATCCGCGTCAATGCCTTGGAGCCTGGTTATTTCCGCACCGCGCTCACCGATGTTTTCTACCAAAATGAAGATTGGCAGAAGGCCATGCTGACTCACATACCCCTGCAGCGTTTTGGCGAGTTGAATGATCTGGTGGGGGCGAGTATCTTTCTATGTTCTGATGCCGCGCGTTACATCACGGGTGTTTGCCTTCCTGTGGATGGCGGCACTCTTGCTTCTCTCTGATATGGATTTTCAATGACCCCAAAAATCAATTTCCACGAGCTTGCAAAACTAAATACCGAGCAACGCTTACAATTGCAGAAACGCACCGAGGCCGATCTTTCCGCCTTCGAAGCCAAAGCCAGGCCTATCGTTGATGCGGTACGGGCAGAAGGCGATGAGGCTCTGGCACGCTTTGCCCGCGAGTTTGATAAAGCTCCGGTTCAAGCCCAAGAGATTGCTGCAACGGAAGCAGATTTTGTCGCGGCCGAAAAGGCCCTTGAACCCAAGGTTCGTGAAGCGATGGAATTTGCGGCACATTCTATCCGCAAATTTCACGAAGCCCAGATGCCTGAGGAAATGTGGCTGAACGAAATCCGGCCCGGAGTTTTTGCTGGTGATCGTACGCGGCCGATTGCTTCCGTTGCCTGTTATGTGCCGCGCGGCAAGGGGGCTTTTCCATCAGTTGCTTTGATGACAACAATACCAGCCAAGGTGGCTGGCGTGAAAGACGTGATCATCATCACACCCCCCGGCCCCAATGGCAAAATCGATGATGCAACTTTAGTTGCAGCGCGCATGGCGGGGGTTTCCAAAGTTTTCAAAGCGGGTGGCGCGCAAGGCATTGCGGCGGTGGCTTACGGAACTCAGACTGTTCCAAAAGTGGCCAAGGTGATTGGACCAGGCAGCCCTTGGGTGGCAGCAGCAAAGCGGCTGGTGTCTCATCTCATTGATACGGGTTCGCCTGCAGGCCCGAGCGAAGTGATTATTTTTGCCGATGACACGGTGGATGGCGCCCTTGCTGGTCTTGATCTTTTGATCGAAGCCGAACATGGCCCAGACAGTTCAGCCTATCTGGTAACCTGGAGCCGAAAAGTTGCCGAGCAAGCCATTGCTGCAATTCCAGGCTATTGGAAGCAGATGGGTGAGCAGCGTGTGTTGTTCTCCTCTACTGTCTTAGGTGGCCCGATTGGTGGCGTAGTGCTTGCCCGTGATGAAGATGATGCCATTGCCTTTTGTAATGAATATGCGCCAGAACATCTTGAAGTTCTGTCCAAAGAACCCTTTGCCTATCTTGGCCGCCTTGAGAATGCCGGAGAAATTCTACTGGGTGAACATACGCCCACAACGCTTGGCAATTATGTGGTGGGGCCAGACCATGTGCTGCCCACCAGCGGCTGGGCGCGCACGGCATCAGCGGTTTCGGTGTTTGATTTTATCAAACGCAATTCGATCGCTTATGTCACCAGCAGAGGCTATCCGGAACTGGCAAAGCATGCTCAT
>JANYGE010000018.1 GCA_025362535.1 Hyphomicrobiales bacterium | reverse complement strand
TATGGGCGGTGAGGCTTCGGGTTGTTCGGAGACCACAACAAATGTGTTTTTGGAATCCGCTTGGTTTGACCCACAACGCACGGCCGCCACGGGCCGCAAGCTGGCCATCAATTCTGATGCACGTTATCGCTTTGAACGCGGCGTTGACCCCGCCTTCACGCAAACGGGTGTTGAGATTGCTACGCGCATGATTTTGGAACTCTGTGGTGGTGAAGCCTCGGAGTTGGTTGTTGCTGGCCAAGCGCCAGATACGTCGCGCAGCTATACCCTGCGCAAAACCCGTGTGAAATCTTTGGGTGGCGTGGATATTCCGTGGACGGAGCAATTGCGCATTTTGCGTGATCTTGGTTTCACAACAACAGATGATGGTGTGTGCAGCCCGCCAAGCTGGCGACCTGATGTGAAGGGCGAAGCTGATCTCGTGGAAGAAATCTGCCGTATCTACGGTTTAGATAATATCCCAAATGCACCGATGAGCCGCCCCAATGATATAGCGCGGCCTGTGCTCAATCCATTGCAAAAACGTATGGTGGCAGCACGGCGCATATTGGCCACACGCGGTTTTAATGAAGCTGTCACTTGGGCCTTCATTCCTGAAGCGCACGCCAAATTATTTGGCGGTGGTCAGCTGGAATTAAAACTCAGCAATGCCATATCCTCCGAACTCACGGACATGAGACCTTCATTGTTGCCAAATCTTATCGCCGCTGCTGGCCGCAATGTGGCCCGCGGCTTTGTCGATCTCATGTTGGCTGAAGTGGGCCACGCCTATGCTGGTGATCGACCTGAGCACGAAACCCTGCGCGCTGCTGGCATTCGCCGTGGCGCCGCCACTTCGCGCAATGTGCATGGTGGCACACGCGGTGTGGATGCGTTTGATGTGAAGGCCGATGTGCTTTCGGTGATCGAAGCCTGCGGCGTCGCAGCGCCACAGGTTGTTGCTGGTGCGCCAGCATGGTTCCACCCGGGCCGTTCCGGCACCATTCAAATGGGCCCGAAAAACCAGCTCGCCTATTTTGGTGAAATCCATCCGCGCATTCTCAGCGCAATGGATGTGAAGGGGCCGCTGGTTGGTTTTGAAATTATTTTAAATGCGCTGCCAACGGCCAAATCAAAAAATCTAACCCGTGCCGCGTTGACCAGTTTTGATCTTCTGCCCGTGTCGCGCGATTTTGCCTTTGTGGTGGATGATAAAGTGCAGGCTGCTGAACTCATCAAAGTCGTGAAGGGCGTTGATAAGGTTCTGATCAGCGACGCAACCGTGTTTGATCTCTATAAGCTCGAAGGCGGCAAAACGTCACTCGCAGTTGAAGTCACCTTGCAGCCGCGCGACAAGACTTTGACAGATGTTGAAATTGAGGCATTATCAGCCAAGATCGTCGCCACTGCCGCGAAAGCGGTGGGGGCAAGTTTGCGGAGTTAATTATGACCACAGCACCAGCCTTCAAAAACCTCAAAGCGCATCGCAAAACCTCTGCGCCTGATATGCGCAAGGCTTTTGCCAAGGATGCCAAGCGCTTTGAAAATTTCTCGGTGCGGGCTGATGATCTGCTGCTCGATTATTCGAAGTGTGTGGTCAACACCAAAACCATGAATCTGCTATTGGCTTTAGCAAAAGCGGCCAAGGTTGAAGCGGCGCGCGATCATATGATGCGCGGCGATGTGATTAACACCACGGAAAAACGCGCCGTGTTGCACACAGCTTTGCGCCGCCCGAAATCTGAAATGGTTTTTGTGGATGGGCATAATGTTGTGCACGATGTGCATGATGTGCTGGAAGCTATGGCGCGTTTTGCCACTGATATTCGCAAGAGTGATATTACGGATGTGGTGAATATCGGCATTGGCGGCTCTGATCTTGGCCCTGCCATGGTAACACTGGCTTTGGCACCTTATCATGATGGTCCTAAAACGCATTATGTTTCTAACGTTGATGGAGCGCATATTGCTGACACGTTGAAGACTTTAAACCCCGCAACGACACTGTTTTTGATTGCCTCCAAAACCTTTACCACCATCGAAACCATGACCAATGCCAAGACGGCGCGGAAATGGATCGCCGCCGCCTTGGGTGAAGACAAGGTGGGCGAACATTTTGTGGCCATCTCGACTGCCATTGATAAAGTGAAAGCCTTTGGCATTTCTGAAAATCGCATTTTTGGATTCTGGGATTGGGTGGGGGGGCGCTATTCAATTTGGTCAGCGATTGGCCTTCCAGTGATGATCGCCATTGGTCCCAAAAATTTTATGGATTTCCTGCATGGTGGCCATGCGATGGACACGCATTTCAGCAAAGCCAAACCGCATGAGAATTTGCCGATGCTCATGGGGCTTCTTGGTGTGTGGCACCGCAATATTTGCAATCATTCCTCGCGTGCCATCATTCCCTATGACCAGCGCCTGTCGCGCTTTACGGCTTACTTGCAACAGCTTGATATGGAATCCAATGGCAAGCGCGTGGGCAAGGATGGCAAACCCTTAAAAAATGCATCCGGCCCGATTGTGTGGGGCGAACCCGGCACCAATGGTCAACACGCGTTTTTCCAATTGCTGCACCAAGGCACGGATATTATTCCAGTAGAGTTTCTCATCGCCGCTGAGCCCCATGAAACGGGCAT
>JANYGE010000401.1 GCA_025362535.1 Hyphomicrobiales bacterium | reverse complement strand
CAAATTGCAGGCGCAAGTTAATGAGGTCGCCTTCTTTGAGTTGAAAATCACTGACGGTTTCGTCTGACACCAGGACACCATCTGGTGTATTTTTCAAACTCTCCAGCGTGGCCCTTGCATCGGCATTGCCAAAATAGGCATTTGACATTGCAGTCGCGTTGGCAATTTTGGAAGGATCAATGCCATAAATATCCTGCAAGTCATTGCCCACATAGGTAAAGCGATGCTGCATGGGTTCTGCAGCGGCAACGCCGGGCAACTGACGAATTGTATCGATGAGCTTCGATGCTGGGTTAAGCGCATTTCCGGTTATGGTAACGTCAGCACCATTGGTCAGGGTCGCATCAACAATAGCTTGATTTTGATATGTTGTATTGAAGATGGCAGTAGACACAGCAAACGACATCGCCAGAGCAACAATTACGACGCCTTTGGTAACGCGCCCACTCTCACGGCTCAAAGATGCGCTGACTGTTTTGGAAAATACTGAGGTGATAGGTGTGAGGATGGTCTGGAGTACATTGCGACCATGCCGCATAAAGAAAGAAAAAATACGCATTAAGAACAGAGCCGATCCAACCCAAAGAAAAGCTGGAGCGGCATAGGATTTATAGTCCACGGTTGCGGTGGCAACACCCTCAGGTGCGGCTATAACTTGATATCCGGTGGCGGAGACTTGCCAGAAGACAAACCAGGCCGCTGCAAGCAACAGAATATCAATTCCAAAACGCTGCCAAGCCGGAGCTATATATTTCAAAGACCGCGTTTGGGAGGCATTTTCGAGCGCAGTATTGCGTAATGCCAACCAAGACGGAAGCAGGAACACAGCGAAGCTTGCCAAAATTCCGCAAAGTCCGGCCAAGGCAAACCAATAGAGCTCGGCACTACCAATGGCACCAGTCACAAAAAATGGAGCTAGAAGATAGGCTAAAATACAGCCTGCAATCGAACCAATACCACCGACAAGAAGCGCCTCAATGCCACTGATATTCAGAATCCTTTGACGGCTCACCCCCCGCATTTGCAAAAGTGAAATGTCACGCCTGCGTCGATCTGATCCTGAAAGGATAATCAGCATGGTGAGTAGAATGGCAACAATAGCACCCGGTGTTCCAAGGAAGAGAAACAGTACTTTAGAAAAAAGCGAATCCTGCCTTACGCCATCCAAACGTGCTGCAAGATTATTTGCGGTTACACCTTCGCCTGTAAGCTTTGCTGCAAGATTATTGGCAATGCCAGTGGCTGTTACAAATGCCTGCGTTGGATCGCCAGGCAATATGCTATGGTCAAAGGTGACATGCAATTGACGTTGTGATGTTTGTGGCATTGTGTCGAGCTGGGAGGCAAACGCATCTTCCCATTGTTGTGCCGGTAAAAAGACAATGTTATCGGGCGGGGCATTCCGCGATGTTTGCTGTGTCGATGCGACAATCTGAAAAAACTGATCTGAACTTGGCACTTCAACAATGCCATCGATCCTCACGTCTAAAGGCGGTTGTCCAAGCCTTGTCAGCGTCACAGCATCGCCAGGCACAGCATGAAGATTTGCCGCCGTCTGTTGTGCCAGCAACACACCATCCAGTTTGCCTGATAGCAATCGAATTTGCCGTGGAAAACTTTGTGCATAGTTGGCTTCAAGCCCAATAACTTTGCCAACACCCGTGGTTTGTGTGGTGCCACCCGTAGTGGATGACAATGACGCAACATCAGCATAGTCAACTTTAAAGAGGGTTTTGACCGGCACCGTTGACCGAATTGCAGCGTCGGCAGTTGAAGCGTCTGTTGTTCCAACCAATTGCACTTGCCAATCGGGCGCTACACCTGAAACGGCTCGCGCCGTCATGGTTGATGCACTTTGCACAATGAATACACCAAGCAGCGCCAACATACAAACAGCAAGGCCAACGCCCGATGAAGCAGCCAAGATCATACTGCCGCGATGACGAAGTAGGCCTTTCAACCAATCCATTTTCATTGTTGTAATCCTGTTGGTTGTATATTGCTCCATTGGCCAAAATTCATTTGCCAATGCGTTTTCATATTTTTCGCTAAACCCAAATCATGCGTTGCAATGATGAGGGCTGTGTCTGAATCTTTTATGGCATCAAGAATCTGTGCAATGACTTGCTTGCCAGTGACTTGATCGAGTTGCCCCGTAGGTTCATCTGCAAGGATCAGCTTCGGTTTAGTCACCAACGCCCGCGCAAAGGCCACACGTTGCATTTGTCCGCCTGAGAGTTCTGCAGGAAGACGATCAGCAAGGTGATCAAGGGCAACAAGATGCAGCATTGCTGCTGCGCGCTTTTCGGTGTCATTGGTTTCACCAAGCATGAGTAGCGGAATCTCAACATTCTCCAAAACGCTTAACGCCGGAAGAAGACTTGATGACTGAAAAGCCATACCAATATGTTTTGGGCGCAGAGTATTCTTTGGACCAAGTGCGGGCCAAGAGATTTGACCAGAACTTAGTGGATCAAATCCTGCGATTAAAGCAAGAAGACTCGACTTTCCACTGCCAGAAGGTCCGGTAATTGCAATCCGGTCACCGGGCGAAACGGCGCAAGTCACATTTTGCACAGCCCTCACAAGATTGGTGCCTGACGAAAAACTAAGCGAGACATTATCAAGCTGCACCAGATTATTGGTCATTTACAAATTTCCCGTCTTTAATTGGCATGATGCGAGACGCTTTTTTCGCCAAAGCTTCATTGTGTGTGGCAACAACGACCGCACCTCCTTGCTTGCAGTGTTGTTGCAGCATGTCGAGAATTGCGGTTTCGGCAGCAGCATCCACTTCACCCGTAGGTTCATCCAAAATGAGTATTTTTGGTTTACGGGCAAGAGCGACGGCAAGTGCAGCACGGGCGCGTTCGCCTCCTGAAAGCTCGGACGGAAGGGCGTGGGCACGTGAAGCAATTCCGAGTTGCTCAATTGTACTTTTGATCCAAGCTGCATCAGCGTTTCCCAAAGTGGCTTGAGCGAGATGCACATTCTGCGTCACACTAAGATGGGCAAACAGATTATTTGATTGCAGCATGATGCCCATTGAGCGCGACCGCAGAGCCGTTTTGAATTGCTCTTCGCGCCGCGTCATACGCTTACCGAAAACAATCACTTCGCCGCCATCAGGTTCATCAAGACCAGCGAGGCACATGAGCAAGGTGGATTTTCCGCTCCCAGAGGGACCGATGAAGGCCACCATTTCGCGGGCCTCAATGCAAACGCTAACCCCACGAAGCGCTTTTACTTCTTCATCACCTGAATGGTAAAATCGGTAAAGCTCGCGCGCTTCCAAGACTACCATCTTATTTCCACCGGAAGCTGGAAGACATCAATTGCCACTGGTCCACATTGTCGGCTCCCAAGGGAGCTGACAAATAGACAGCAACAAGTTTTCCATTTTTACTGAAATAGTAGCGTTCGCTTTCCATACGGATTTGCTTGTTAGTCACCGCATTTGGTTCTGAGTTTTCAGTGTAGGTAACTTTAATAGCAGGACCGCTTTTAAGGCTAGCATTCGAAATTTTTCCAATGGTCACCGCGCGACCTTTTTGCAGTTCTGGAACCAGCGTCTGCTTTGCGTAAGCCATATCCAAAGCTGACATGAGGTCTGTGGTGATCACGGCCACAAGATCATATTTATTGGCAAAAATCGTGATGCTGCCATCATCTTTACGCGCCCATCCTTCAGGAACCTTAATCGAGAACCCTGCGGGTGATTTGTAAGTGATAAAAACCTGGCTATCAGGAATATCACCCGGTGGCGACACTTCGGGGGTTACTGGTACTTCTGTACCTGCCAATGATTGCCTGCCGCCGATTAAACCAGCGAGGATTAAAACACCACTTCCTAAAAATGAACGACGTATCATTTGCTCAAACCTTCCTGTTGATGAGAAATCTCCCCGATTTGTCTAACGAGGTGGGGCTTACGAGCGCATTACTCGAAACATACATAATTGTATGATTGCCATGGGAGCAGCGGGTTACTGATGTCAGATTTCAAACGAAGGAATAGCTTACATCACTTGATTAACTGTCTGCTGTCGATTTCACGGACACCGAGTTATGGCTTTTTCATGTACTTTTTCATGTAATTGGGAGTTTTAAATGGATGGAAAGAAGTAATCCCACCGACCTAAGCCGTACAAACTAATACAAAAATAAGTAGATTCTGCTCGCGTTTTCGACCCCCTTCAACTTAATGCGCCATAATCTAATCGTCGTTTGCCTGTTTCAAGGAGTTCTCTGCACTAGCTGCAGTAAAGGCTCTCGGCTATGGACTCACGCCTGCAAAGCTAGGCGATGCTATATTTGTTCCTCAGGCCGTCCAGCACGATCCTGATCTTTTCTTCAGCCGAATACTGCTTCCTTGTGGCCCGTCTGATGTCCTTCACAACCTGATCGGACAATGTCACTTGTGTTACGGTTTTCTGTCTCATCTTCGTCCTCCATACGATTACGATGAGCCAAAAAATCCTCCCTTGTTCAAGTCATGCAGTCTGTCCAATTGGGCCTGATGTCAGACACATGGACACCAAGGTTTGATGGCAACGGGGTCGCGGGATTAGAAAAGACCCCGTGAAGATCGTTTGTCATTGACAACAAAGGTGACTCGCCAAACGAAATCCCTCCAATTCCATTGACTGAAACGCCAATATTATTGTCAGTCATCTGCTTTATTCCCCTGTAAGTTCATGCAATGAGAGTCTGCTAAGCGTTAAGTTTATCTGCATTAAGTCCATCCCTGCTTTCGAGTTTTCAAGAAGATGAACGGCGAGAAGCCGCTCCAATCCGCGAACAAACTGCTTGAAAATTTTTTCATCTGATGAGGCGAGCAGGCCACCACGCTCCCATTGCGTTTCGAATCTTGGGCCAACGTTGAGGCCCGACGCTCTTGC
>JANYGE010000363.1 GCA_025362535.1 Hyphomicrobiales bacterium | reverse complement strand
CGCCAATCGATCAATTCGGATTAAAGCCAAAGCTTGTGAGCCAGATGACGACAAAACCTCACCAATCAAAATAGCACCACTGCGAATTTCCGAGCCCTTGGCAGGCGCATCAGAACTGCAAACAACTGGCAAAATTCGGCTGCGCGCTGTGCCGCGGTGCTGCATGCGTGACACCACTTCTTGCCCCACATAACAGCCCTTGGAAAAACTAACGCCACCAATCCGGTCAAAATTCGCTTCATGGGGAAACAAAACATTAGAGCCAATATCTTGGACGCTATCAGCAAGCCCCAAAGCAATGCGCGCCGCATCATAGCCTTCGCCCGTTTTGAAACTGCCTGCAGCCGCGAAAAAGCGATGGCCCAAAGCTGCATTGCGCGGATCGACAAATCCTTCATTGCCAACCGCAACCTCGAGATCATCGCGCGCCACAATCTCTAGCTTCGCGCGCAATTTATAGAGCATCAATTTTTGCGACAGGGCTGCGCGTTGTTCCAAAGCGCAATCAAGCAACACCACCTCACCCGTATTAAACACAAACACATCATGCAAAATCTTGCCTTGCGGCGAAAGCAATGCGCCATAAGCTCCATGCCCTTGAGCCAGCTCGGCCACATCGCAGGTCAGCAGATTATGCAAGAAGGCCAAAGCACCCTCACCGCGAATCGAAATCACGGCGCGGTCAGCTCGGAGTTGTGGGGAAAATGCAAGGTTTGTCATGGCGGTTGCCCAGCACTTTAGGTAAGCTTGGGCAGCAGCGCAAGGAAGGCAGCTTTGAATATTGATCTGATTTTAAAAAATGGCACCGTGGTCAATCAGGATGGTGAACATCTGCGCGATATTGCCGTCCACCAAGGCCGCATTATCGGCCTCGATGATATGACGGCCTATAAGGCCGCCGAGGTTCTGGATTGTCGCAATCTCCATATTTTGCCCGGCGTCATCGATAGCCAAGTGCATTTCCGCGAACCAGGCCTGATACATAAAGAAGATTTGGAAACCGGAAGCCGAGCCGCCGTAATGGGCGGTGTCACGGCCGTATTTGAAATGCCCAACACCAAGCCGGAAACCACAAACGCCGAAGCACTGGCTGATAAAGTCGCGCGCGCCACGCACCGCATGTTCTGTGATTTTGCATTTTATGTGGGCGGCACGCACCATAATTCCGAGCAGATTTCCACATTGGAAAATCTGCCAGGTTCGGCTGGCATAAAGGTCTTCATCGGCTCATCCACAGGCGATTTGTTGGTAGAAGACGACACTGGCCTCGAAAACATCATTTCTCATTTAGGCCGCCGAGCCGCTTTCCACAGTGAGGATGAATTCCGCCTGCGCGCACGCGTGGGCCATCAGATCGCGGGCGATGCCTCAAGCCACCCCATCTGGCGCGATGTTGAAGCAGCTCGGCTCTGCACTGAGCGCCTGCTACGCATTGCTAAAAAATATCAGAAGCGCATCCATGTGCTGCATATTTCAACTGCCGATGAACTGCCATTGTTGGCAGAGCACCGCGATCTCGCCACAGTCGAAGTCACACCACACCATCTCACGTTATCAGCAGATGATTACGCTCGTCTCGGCACGAAGCTGCAAATGAACCCACCGGTGCGCGCTAGCCATCACCGCGAGGCGCTCTGGCGTGCCATTCAATCTGGTCTCGTTGATGTCTTGGGTTCCGATCATGCCCCCCATACGCTTGAGGAAAAAGCCAAGCCCTATCCGCAAAGCCCATCGGGCATGACGGGGGTGCAAACCTTGGTGCCGATCATGCTCGACCACGTAAACAAAGGCAGGCTGACTTTGCAGCGCTTTGTTGATCTTACATCACATGGCCCGCAACGTATCTTCAACATCAAGAATAAAGGCCGTATCGCTGAAGGCTATGATGCTGATTTCACCATCGTTGATTTAAAGCGCAGCGAAACCATCACCAACAAATGGATTCAAAGCCGTAGCGCGTGGACACCTTATGATGGCGTAAAAGTGCAAGGTTGGGTCACTGGCACATTTATTCGAGGCCGTTTAGCCATGTGGCAAGGTGAATTGGCTGCTAAGGCCTTTGGGGAAGCAGTTCGGTTCTAAAGGAAAAAATAATGGAAAAATTTCGTGCACTTTTGGTTAGCAAAACCGAAACCGGACAATCCGTAGACTTCACCCATCTCAGCGAAGATGATCTCATGCCTGGTGATGTGACCATAAATGTCTCACACTCCTCAGTGAATTATAAAGATGGCCTCGCGATCACAGGAAAATCACCAGTTATCCGCAAATATCCGCTAATTCCTGGCATTGATTTGGCTGGCACCGTGAAAAGCTCTACCCATAAGGAGTGGAGGGCGGGCGACCACGTTGTGCTGGGTGGCTGGGGTGTAGGTGAGGGCCATCATGGTGGCTATGCTGAAGTGGCGCGGGTGAACGGCGATTGGCTGGTGCCATTGCCAAAATCATTCTCAACCGCTGATGCGATGGCCATAGGTGTGGCAGGCTATACGTCCATGCTCTGTGTGATGGCGCTGGAAGAGCAGGGTGTTACCCCAGCGCAGGGCGAGATTCTCGTAACGGGGGCTGCAGGCGGTGTTGGCACTGTGGCCATCGCACTCTTGTCAAAGCTTGGATATACTGTTGTGGCCTCAACTGGCCGCATGGAAGAAGAAGCTTTCTTGAAATCGCTCGGGGCAAGCACAGTGATCAACCGCGCCGAACTTAACACGCCAGTCAAAGCCTTGGCGAAAACCCGCTGGGCCGGAGCCATTGATTCCGTTGGCTCAACAACCCTGGCCAACGTGATTTCACAAATCATCCCCGAAGGGGCAGTGGCCGCCTGTGGCCTTGCCCAAGGCATGGACTTGCCCACATCCGTTGCGCCCTTCATTTTGCGTGGCGTGCGCTTGATCGGTATTAATTCTGTCACCACACCACAGCCGCGCAGACGAGCGGCTTGGGCCAGATTGGAGCGCGATCTGGATTTGGAAAAGCTCCACAGCCTCACAACCCATGTGAAGCTTGATGATGTGCCACGCATAGCGGCTGATATTGTAGAAGGAAAAATCAGAGGCCGTGTGGTGGTGGATATCCGCTGATTACTGCGTCGTCTTTCCAACTGTGAATTCACCGGAGCGAATGCGTTCGGGCAAGCGCTCA
>JANYGE010000341.1 GCA_025362535.1 Hyphomicrobiales bacterium | reverse complement strand
TCGTCACTCTTCTTCCCGGCGACTGTCACGCGCCCCGGTTTTATGGGGTGCTTAAATTGTCTATGGCTGCCTCTGGTTGCCACAAGAAACCATCCATCGTCTTCAATTATGGCAATAATTTCTCGAACCTTGTGCATCCAGCCACATTCACATTATTTGATCTAGATACTTGTGGCGGCAGTCCATTTTGCTAGCTGAAATGATCTCGATTTTTTCATCCGACAACTCAGCAGTTGCGAAGCTTCGCTTTTGGTCTTGGAGGCAAGCAATAGCAACATATTTAGCTGCTGGGACGGTGGGTGGTTTTTGCATCTGGTGTCCTTAACTATCGACAATATAGTGTTCTTTGCGTGAAATGCGCAAGATACGTGACTTAAAGCATCTCGACTCAAAAATAAATTCCTATCCCTCTTGACAACTCCTATTCTATCTTTATATTCCTCTTCAATGGAACCGGAAAGGAGGGGACAGTGTCGACAGCGTCTCGAAATTGCTGGTTTCATTTGCGGCGCTTGCAGGCTGTGCGAAATAACGCGCGCTCAGCTTCCGAGAGCTTCGCCGGTGGACCTTGGGCACTACGGTCCAAGCGCCTTCAATGGCTAAAGCGTTTTGGCTTTTCACTGAAAAGCCAAAATCGCCCTAATATCACCGTCGAATTTAAAATCGCTGCGCTTTTGCATCGTGGCTTCAAGCTGTTTTTTCTAAAATCGATTTTCGACTGGCAAGAAGCCATGGGCGGGCATTCCCCTCCAGTTTTTTCCCCTGTTGAGGCCCCGCCATGAAGCGCCTCAAAGCTCCACCAAAACCCAAACTGACCCATGCTCCATGGGCCGGATACACGGCGCGTGAGCATAAGCGCGAGGCTGCCTTGGCCTGTTGCCCATCGCCCCGCTGCGCCCGTTTGAAGCAATGCGTGGCGGCCCATGAGGGGCTTTATTGTCAGCGCACGCATGTTTCGCATGCCGCGCATGTGCGCGCCCATCCGCCAGCCCCATTGCCGGACCGCAACGATTTAGATTTGCGCCGTGAGTTTTTGATTGAGCAGATTGAGCTGCGCAAAGCCGCTCTGCAAGAGATGCAGGCGCGCTGGAAGGCGGGCGAGTTTGATCAGCTCTATGGCAAATATAAAAGCCATGGCGTTTTGCTGCAGCCGCCACCCCGCATTTATGTGGGGGGCAGGTGAAGGGCTTCCTTCTCCATCATCGCAGGCGCCTACTTATGCTTATGCGTCAGGTCCACCACAACTTCGCCGGAAACAGGGTCGGTCAGGCCAAGGCCGCCGCCCAGATCTTCCAGCATGTGGCGCATGCTGTCGAGCAGGGCGATCATCTTGCTGCGCGAGGCCACGATATTGTCAAAGCTTTCCCACTTCACAATAACGCAATAGGTGCGCTCGCCAGTTTTGATCAATGCGCCATCCCGCATGCCATCAAAAGCCGACGCAGATTTGTGGATGTCGATAAAGGCCTTTTCCTGGCCCTGCTTCACTTTAAAACGCACAACATTATAGGCGGTCATGTAAGCCTCCCTCGGTGTCGTCAAAGTCCAACGGTTTTGGCTGTTCATCAGCCCAACCGCGCTTGAGCTTTGCACAAATAGGTCCAAAATTCAATGGCGGCGGGGAAGCCCGATTGGGTTTGCCTGGCCTAATTCTCAGCCTGAGCGGTGGGGGCGGGTTTTCCTTTGGCGAAACTCTGCACCGTGGCTTGGCCTTTTTTGCTGAGGCTTTCTACGGTTTTGCTGCCAGCATTTGCGATGTCATAAGTGATGCGCGCACTTTCAACATAATCGCGGTTGGCAATGGCCCATTGGCCAATGGCTCTGAGTGGGTCAATCAGGGTGAGGCCCTTGGGGGTCAATTCATAATCCACCCGGGGCGGAATGCTGGAAGTAACAGTGCGCTTCACCAAACCATCGCGCTCCAGCCCGCGCAAGGTGAGAGAGAGCATGCGCTGCGAAATGGCCGGAACCTCACGGCGCATTTCATTAAAGCGCATGGTTCCGCCCGCCAGAAGCCTGACGATATAGACCGTCCATTTATCGCCGATGCGCACCAAAACATCTGCCACGGCGCGGCAATCTCCACTGTTGGTATCATGAGTGTTACTGGGTTTCATAAATGTGCCTCCTTGTGAAGCGGTTTAACGCTGCCTATGTCATATCAGTAACAATGAGTTACCTAGTAACAAATTGCAACTTAATTCGAACAGAGCAGAAAGCAGGAGTTATAAAATGAGTATACTTTGGCAGCCGGTCAAAATCGGCAAACTGAATTTGCCACATCGTCTGGCCATGGCACCGATGACGCGCAGCCGCGCCAAGGCTGATGGCACTCCGGGCGATACAGCCGCCACCTATTATGCCCAGCGCGCTTCGCTTGGGCTTCTCATTGCAGAAGGCACCCAGCCCTCCGATGATGGCCAAGGCTACACCACCACGCCAGGCATTTATACCGATGCGCATGTGGCTGGTTGGAAAAAAGTAACTGATGCTGTGCACAAGGCAGGCGGTTACCTTTACATTCAGCTGATGCATGCGGGCCGCATTTCCCACCCCGATAACACACCGCATCACCGCCAACCGGTGGCTCCTTCCGCGATTTCGGCTGAACAACCCATGTTCACACCAACGGGCCTCCAGACCACAGTTGAACCGCGCGCATTGACCACTGCGGAAGTGAAGCAGACGGTGAAAGACTTTGCTTATGCCGCCAAGCGCGCCATTGAAGCTGGTGCCGATGGTGTGGAAATCCACGGCGCAAACGGCTATCTGATCCAGCAATTCATTGCATCCAATGCCAATACCAGAACCGATGAATATGGTGGTTCAATTGAAAATCGCGCACGCTTTGCCATTGAGGTGGCAAAAGCCGTCAGCGCTGAAATTGGCGCGGATCGCACCGGCATTCGCCTGTCACCCCTGGGCAATTCCGGCGGGTTGGATGAAGGCCCAGAAGCTGTGGCACTCTATGGTTATCTGGTGAAAGAGCTCAACAAGCTGAACCTTGCTTATCTGCATATTCTGCACACGGGCAATGAAGAGTTCTTGCAAAGTGTGAAGGCCGCTTGGCAGCATCCGCTGCTGGTGAATCGCCCAGGTGCCAAGTCCGAAGACCTTGATCGTGATGTGAAGGTTGGTCTGGCTGATGTGGTGCCTGTTGGCCAAATGGCATTGGCCAACCCTGATCTGGTGGTAAGGCTTAAAACCCATGCTCCGCTGAACAGTGGCACGCGTGAAACATTCTTTGGCGGCGGCGAAGCGGGCTATACCGATTATCCGGTTCTCGCAGCTTAACTTATCGGGCGCTGCGTAAAACGTTCTGCGCAGCGCTTGATCTATATCAAGGCACAGCTTGTTCTGCGGGAGTTAATTCCCGCAGAACATAAAGGAAAATTCTGTGTCTAAACATTTTCATGCCGTTGTCTGGATCGACCATCTCGAAGCCAAGATATTTAATTTCAGCAAAGATGATGCTGAGAAAATGGTGATCAATCCGGATCATCCCACCCGCCACATTCACCACAAGGCCAATACAGTGGGCAGTGGCCATGCTGGGCCTAATGCCGCTTATCTGCATGAAGTCGCCCATGCGTTGGAGGGTTCAGGTGCCATTCTCATCACCGGCCCCGCTGGTGCCAAATCTGAATTGATGCAGCACCTCACAACACATGATCCGAAAGTGGCCAAATGCGTTTCCGCGGTTGAAACTGTCGATCACCCCAGCGATGGCCAATTGCTGGCGCTGGCCCGCAAATATTTCCACGCCGCCGATAAAGCCACGCCGCAGATGTGAATTTTTTGAATCCCGCCCAGCGCTAGAAAAACCTCGCAACATCGCCTACAACTGATCAAAACAAAAGTTGGGATGTGATGTTCAAGAAAATTCTGATCGCCAATCGCGGCGAAATTGCGTGCCGGATTATCAAGTCGGCACGCGCCATGGGTATTAAAACGGTGAGTGTCTATTCCGATGCGGATGCGCGCTCACTGCATGTGGAAATGGCTGATGAGAAGGTGAATATCGGGCCTGCGCCTGCAGCACAATCATATCTGGTGATCGATAAAATTATTGCGGCTTGCAAGCAGACGGGCGCTGAAGCCGTGCATCCCGGTTATGGGTTTCTCTCCGAGCGCTCGGCCTTCGCCAAGGCCTGTGCAGATGCAGGCATCGTATTCATTGGTCCGAACCCACATGCCATTGATGCGATGGGCGATAAGATTGCCTCAAAAAAGGCTGCCGCTGCGGCTGGCGTTTCCACCGTGCCTGGCTATATGGGCATTATTAAAGATGCCGATGAAGCGTTAAAAATTGCCGATGGCATTGGCTATCCGGTGATGATCAAGGCCTCAGCTGGTGGTGGTGGCAAGGGCATGCGCATTGCCCATGCGCAAAGTGAAGTGCGTGAAGGATTTGAACGCGCTACATCGGAAGCGAAAAATTCTTTCGGTGATGATCGTGTCTTCATTGAAAAATTCATCACCAACCCGCGCCACATCGAAATTCAGGTGTTGGGCGATAAGCATGGCAACGTGATCTATCTGGGCGAGCGTGAATGCTCGATCCAACGCCGCAATCAAAAAGTGGTGGAAGAAGCGCCATCACCACTGCTTGATGAAGCCACGCGCAAAGCCATGGGCGAACAGGCCGTGGCGCTGGCCAAGGCGGTGAATTATGACAGTGCGGGCACCGTGGAATTTGTGGCCGGACAAGATCGTTCATTCTTCTTCCTTGAAATGAACACGCGCTTGCAAGTGGAACATCCGGTCACGGAATTGGTGACGGGCATTGATCTGGTCGAACAGATGATCCGCGTTGCTTATGGTGAAAAATTAAAGCTGCAACAATCCGATGTGAAGCTTAACGGTTGGGCCATTGAAAGTCGGATTTATGCTGAAGACCCTTACCGCAATTTCCTGCCGTCGATTGGCCGCCTGGTGAAATATGATCCACCTACACAGCAAATTTCTGGTGGCGTGACAGTGCGCAATGATACGGGCGTTGGGGCAGGGGGCGAGATTTCGATTTTCTATGATCCGATGATTGCCAAGCTTTGCACCCATGCTCCAACCCGTGCGGCAGCGATTGCGGCGATGGCCGGTGCGCTGGATGGATTTCAGATTGAAGGCATCCGCCACAACATTCCATTCCTCGCGGCCATCATGGCCAATGCACGCTGGCAAGCGGGCGCACTTTCAACTGGCTTTATTGCCGAGGAATTTCCGGGCGGCTTTACGGGTGCGCCCCTTACGCCAGACCTGACAGAGAAATTTGTCGCCGTGGCCTGTCTGCTTGATCACATTGAAAACCGCCGTAAACGCAAAATCACTGGCCAGATGAATGGCCGCCAAGTGAATTTCGCCACGGCGCGCGAAGTAAAACTCGGTGACACCTGGCACAAGATTGCGGTGACCCCCGATTTGGATAGCGAAGCCGATGCTTGCGGCTGGACCCCCGATCAAGCCTTCATCACCCTTAAAGGTGCAACGCTGCAAATCAGTAGGTTGCCGAATGGCTATCGTCTCAGCCATCGCGGCGTCACCGTGACTGCCTTTGTTTATACCACGCGCGAGGCTGAATTGGTGCGGCTAATGCCCGTGAAGAAACTGGCAGACACTTCAAAAAAACTTCTCTGTCCGATGCCGGGCCTGGTCATTTCAATTGTGGTGAAGGAAGGTCAGGATGTTAAAGCGGGTGATACTCTGGCAATTGTCGAAGCAATGAAAATGGAAAACGTGTTGCGGGCCGAGCGTGACTGCACTGTCAAAAAAATCAACACCAAACAAGGTGACTCGCTTGGCGTTGATGCGCTGATGATGGAGTTTAACTAACGCTCAAGGCCCGAAGATTTTAGTGAATTGCTTGTGCAATTCCAGATCTAGCTCGGCCATTGATGCGCCTAAGCCCAGATCAGCAAAGCTGGTCACGCCATGTTCAGTGACACCACAAGGCACAATGCCGGAAAAATGGGTAAGATCAGGATTAAGGTTGATGCTAAGGCCGTGAAACGTAATACCGCGCCGCACGCGAATGCCAAGGGCGGCAATTTTATCTTCGCGCGCACCGCGCTTAACCCAAACCCCAACCCGCTCTTCGCGCCGCTCGCCCGTAATGTTGAAGGCCGCCAATGTGGCGATGATCACATCTTCCAGCCCCGCAACAAAAGCCCGCACATCATGCCCACGCTTTTTCAAATCCACCATCACATAGCAAACACGCTGCCCTGGCCCATGATAAGTATATTGCCCACCACGCCCGGTTTCATAAACTGGAAAGCGCGTGGCATCGACGAGATCAGCAGGCTTAGCGCTGGTGCCAGCGGTGTAAATCGGAGGGTGCTCGACCAGCCAGACGAGCTCAGGCGCGCCATCTGCAATAGCCGCAACCTTAGCTTCCATTAGCGCCACAGCTTGCGGATAATCAGTGAAGCCAGACGCTGTTTCCCACCGCACAGGTGTAGCGGTTTTCAATAAGCCATGAAGTTCTGATCGCAATATCATGAGGGGCCTTTTCTCAAGTTCGACAGAAGGGTGCAAGCCCTGTAATGTAAATCAAACATTGGGAGTCGCTGGGAATGGATTTTGAAGTGCTTGGCGCTCTTGTCGTCGGCTTTGTACTTATCTGCTGCATTTTGGCGATTGTCGCCTTCAACAAGGTTTCGACCTTAGACCGTAAGTTGGCCAAGCTGAAATTAGAGGTGGGGCGTCTTGCTGATGCTTTGGCTTCGGGTGTTAAGCCGATTGTAGAACCCGTTGTAATGGTCGAGAAAATGGAAACCCTGCCAACGGTTGTTGAGCAGACTCCCATTGCGGCGGCAATTGAAGCGCCAATCATCCTCCAAGAAAAACCTAAACGTGATGTCGAGCAAGCATTAGCCTCGCGCTGGTTTGTGTGGATTGGTGGTGCCGCTGTGGCTCTCGGTGGATTGCTGCTGATTAAGTATGCGCACGATAACGGATTAATCTCCCCAGCTTTGCGTGTGCTGCTTGGCCTTGTGCTTGCCGCCGCACTTGTGGCTGGCGGTGAATATGTGCGGCGCTCACGCAGTGCTGAGGTGGTGGATTATGTTCCTGCCGCTCTCTCAGCAGCTGGCTTGGTTACAAGCTTTGGCAGCGTCTATGCCGCTCACGCGCTTTATAACCTCATTCCCGGCGGCATAGCTTTCATCGGTTTAGGCTTGATTGCGCTGGGTGCATTTGCTTTATCACGCTTGCAAGGACCATTGATTGCCGCATTGGGGTTAATAGGTGCATTCGCTGCTCCCATGCTGATTACATCGCCCAATCCAAATGCGTGGGCGTTTTATCCTTATCTATTCGTTATAGTGGCTGCATCGTTCTTCACCTTGCGCGGGCGCAATTGGTGGTGGCTGGGTTACCTTGCCATTGTTGGCGCATTGGTGTGGTCGCTGCTGTGGATCAATGGCGGACCGTTCCTGTTGGCTGATATTGTGCCAATCGGATTGTTCGCGCTGGCTTTGGGTGCCGCCGCAACATTGATGGTGGAGGGCAGAAGTATTCTCAGCGATGAGAGTGGAAATCTCAGTGAACCCGCAAAAATGTCTCACGCTCTGCGCCTTGCGGTGTGCGGCATGGGTGCCGCCTCGGTAATATTAGCTGCGCAAGTTTTTGAAGCTGCTCACACCTTCACCGCGTTATTTATATTCGCCATCGGCATGGCCCTGCTGGCCACATTCAGCTGGTTCAAAAAAGGGTGGAGTGGTGCCATGCTGATGGCCGCAGCGCTCACCTTGTTTGTGCTGATGGGCTGGCAGGAAGTTTCCACGCAAAGCTGGGCCATGGATGAAAGTGGATTGTGGTCCACCGTGCCGGGCCTCATCGCGCCACCGCTGTTCCGCAATTGGATGTTTGTGGCCTTGGCCGCGTTTGGCGGCATTGGTGCTTACGGATATTGGCAGAAATCCGTGCCGCAACCTTGGGCCTTACTTGCTTCAGGTTCAGCATTCTTGTTCCTGTTCGGTGCGTGGGCGCGGGTAGATTTTGTGATGGGGCAGGGCACATGGGCCATAATAGCAGCAGCGTTGGTCGCTGTATTGTTTGCTCTCGCTTATCTACGCCGTCAAAATATCGCGGAACCTGCCCAAGAATTTTCAACGGGTGCTTTGGTGGTGGGCGCAGCGCTGCTCGCACTCTTTGCACTCGATCGCATGTTTGATGAAGTGTGGTATACTATTTCCATCGCGGCCTTGGCCGCAGTAGTGGCTTGGACATCGCGCCTTATTCCTGCGCGATTTATCGGTGCCATCGCCAGCGTTCTCGGCAGCTTTGCCACCATTCGGCTTTTCATCTCGCGGGAATTCTGGGATGAACCCAACGATCTGCCCTTGGGAGCGCATTGGCC
>JANYGE010000277.1 GCA_025362535.1 Hyphomicrobiales bacterium | reverse complement strand
GGCCAATTCAGATTACTGCATCAAAACTCAATAGCCCTTGGGTTTTGGCCAAGGCATGGTGAACTGATCACCACGCTTTACATATTGATAGCGATAGAAATGGAACCATAAGGAAACGATCAGGTAGAACACCACCATCGCTGTGAGCTGCGCACCATAGCCAAGGAAAATGGCAAAGTAAGTGACGATGCAAAGCAGGAGCAACACGATGGCAGGTAGGGGATGGAATGGATGGGTGTAACCCCGACGGATCGATCCCAAGGGCCACTTGTTGCGGAACATGATGATGTTGATACTCATGAAGGTGTAATGCAGCACGCCTGAGAGGATCGAGAAGGTAATCGCCTGACCGAGATTAGAAATAAAGGCGAAGGCCAAAGCAATCGGCACCAGAAACACGATAGAGCGATAAGGTGTGCGGTATTTCGGATGCACGGCAGAGAACCATGTGGGCAGATAGCGATCACGGCCCAACGAGAACCAAGCACGCGCCGCATCATTGATGCAACCATTGGCCGAGGCCACAGCGGCAAGAATGGTTGCCACAAACATCATGGTCTCCAAGGTTTTACTTCCGGTCAGTTTGCCAGCATCAAGCAAAGGATAATAGGTAAAACCAAGATATTGCCAGGGCATCAGCGAGGCGCAGATATACCAGGTGAGTGAAGCGCCGATCAAAAGTGTGATCATGCCAGCCATGGTGCCATAAGGCAGGGAGCGGGCAGGTGAGCGCACTTCTTCTGCGGCCTGCGTGGTGCCTTCAATGCCGAGATAATACCAAATGCCCCAATGGAAAGCAGCAACAACGCCAATCCAACCATAGGGTAAGGCATTCTCTGGCGTTACCATATCGCCGAGCTTCAGCACCGCACCTTGGCTCCAAGGCTGCACCGAGAAGAACAACACGATGATTGCCAAATAGGCGATAGCGGTAATGACGAAGTTCACGTTGAGCGACATCAAAACGCCGCGATAATTCAATGCGGCCAGCACCACAATCACCGTGGCAATAATGCCTTTATAATGCCAATCACTGAAGCCTTCACCAGCATAGGATTTGACAGTATCCGCAACCAAAATCGCATTGGACACTTCAAGCATTGTATAGGCAAACACCAGATAGAGCGCCACATTGAATGCCATGAGCGGACCCACAATATGTTTGGCTTGCGCATATTGACCACCAGCGGCGGCCACTGTTGAAGTGACTTCCGAATCGATCATTGCCACGGATGTGTAGAGCAGGCCAACCACCCAGCAGATGATCAGGGCTGCAAGTGTGCCGCCCTTATCCGCCGCAAAGTTCCACCCTGTATATTCACCCACCAAAACGATGCCAACGCCCAAAGCCCAAACATGGGCCGGACCCAACACACGCGAGAGAGATACTTTTTGCGAAGCCGAACCGGCCGCTGTTGCTTGTGCCATTTTCGCCTCCTCAAACTTTATGTTTTTCTGCAACGGCTTCAATCTCGCCTTCACGCGAGGATGTGAGCATTGCTTCTGAATATGTTGTATCGGTCTTAAACCAATCATAGAGCATCCACAGCGCAAATGCTGCTGAGATGGCCCAACCTATATTAGCGAGAGTTGTCCACATGGTTTCTCTACCTTACTTTTCGTTGAATTTTTCGTTGATCACATCGCGGTATTCCCGGTCGGAAGCCACGAATAGAAAAGCGAAATAGCCGATAAGAACCGCCGCCATGATGACGAGCTGCATCCAATCAATGGAATAATCGAACTTGTTTTGAATAATATCATGCGCAGAAGCTGCATCAGCAAAGCCAAGCTTATTCCATTGCTCCACTTGCACCGGGGTTTGCCCAAGCAACTCCCATGTGGGGTTATCGATCTTTATGATGGCTCTGGAAACGCCAGCCCAGCCTGCTTGCAGGGGCAGCCAGAGAGCCAAAAATATGGCCGCCACGACAAATGCAATATCAACAATTTGCATCCCCTTTGATTGTTCTGGTGGAATATATTTTGCCATGATTGTTTCCCTCAACCTTTCATTTTCTTGGATTCGTCGTAGTGCTTAATGTCGAGGCCATAGATAAAATCCTTGTCCTCGGCATAGTTTTTCACCATGGCCGAAATCGAAGCAGTGTTAAAAATGAGAACGGCTGCCGCAGCCAGAACCACAACAGTGCGTACCCCACTGTCAGGAATGTAGGGCCATGACATGATCAGAACGAAGAGAATAACAATCCATAGAGCGCCAATCATAAGCCAAGCACCGCGCACATCAGAGCGGTACATGGCCTCAATCCGCTGATTGAGGTCAGACATTTTATTTCCTCCCAGAAGGCTTTTGCAGCTGTTTCCCCGCAACCTGCAAAGCCCACCCCTTGTTTATTTTTATGCTACGGGGCAACTTTATTATCTGGCAGGAAACATCCGTATTAACCAATTGTCAAGCACGCTATCTCGCAGCTGCAGAATAGGAACGCACCATGTTGAAAACAGGTAAGAAATCGGAAGAGTTTCAAAACCCGCACCGGGAAGCAACAGCCGAATCACGTTACCTTGAGGAGGCAATCGGACGCGAAGTGAAGCGATTTCGTGAAAAGCTCGGCCTCACTATTTCGGAATTGGCCAAAGCTGCCAGCATGTCTGCTGGCATGTTGTCGAAAATCGAAAATGGTGCCACCTCGCCATCGCTCGCCTCTCTGCAGGCCCTAAGCAAAGCCTTGCAGGTGCCATTCACTGCCTTTTTTAAAAGCTTCGAAGAAATTCGCGATGCCACATTTGTAAAATCGGGGCAGGGCCTCACCATTGAGCGCCGTGGAACCCGCGCTGGCCACCAATATCAATTGCTCGGCCACTCCACCCATGGTCCGGTTATGGTTGAACCCTATTTGATCACCTTGATCCATGAAAGTGACGTGTTCCCTACCTTTCAGCATCCTGGCATGGAGTTTCTCTATATGCTTGAGGGCAATGTGGTTTATCGCCATGGCGATAAAACCTATGACATGCACCCCGGAGATGCCCTGTTTTTCGACGCCGAAGCCCCGCATGGCCCCGAAGAGCTGAAAAAGCTTCCGGCCAGATATTTAAGCGTGATCAGCTATCGGCGGGAAGAATAAAGCATTCCCCCTGTGAAAAAAACATTCCTGACAGTTGAAATGTGGGTTTGACCCTGTTAGGGTCATCCCCAACATAACTCTATAAGGTCTGAGCGCTATGTGTGGCATTGTAGGACTCTATCTCAAGAACCCGAAGCTGAAATCCAAGCTCGGTAAAATGTTTAAGCCCATGCTGATTGAAATGACCAATCGCGGGCCGGATTCGGCTGGCGTTGCGATTTACCGTAACCCCACCAAGAAATCTGAAACCAAATTTTCACTGGCGCATAATGATGCCAATTATGATTGGAAGAAAATTGATGTGGGCCTGGAGCGCGCGCTGAAATGCGATTGCACCATCAAGAAAATTGGTAACCATTGCATTCTGGTCACCACCGCCAAAGAAGCAGCAGTTGTAAAGTGGCTCAAAGAACATCACCGCGAAGTGCGGGTCGTGGGCTCCGGTCACACGATTGAGATTTTCAAAGAGACAGGCCTTCCTGCCAATGTCTATGACAAGTTTGATTTGGACAATGCCGCCGGCACCCACATCATCGGCCACACCCGCATGGCAACGGAAAGTGCGGTGACCACTGCAGGCTCGCATCCTTTCGCAACGGGTGCTGATCTCTGTCTTGTTCATAATGGTTCGCTTTCCAACCATAACCGCCTGCGCGAAACATTGCGCAAAGAAGGTATGGAATTTCAAACAGAGAATGATACCGAAGTTGCTGCCGCTTATATGACGCATAAATTGCGCACCGGTTCCACCTTGAAAGAGGCACTGGAATCCGGCCTCAAAGATCTGGATGGTTTCTTCACATTCCTCGTTGGCACTGCGGATGGTTTTGCTGTCGTGCGTGATCCGATCGCTTGCAAACATGCGGTGATGGCTGAGACCGATGATTGGGTTGCCATGGCCACCGAATACCGCGCCATTGCGCATTTGCCCGGCGCTGATGACGCAAAAATCTGGGAACCAGAACCGTCAAAGATTTATACGTGGGGACATGCATGAACGAGCTTGATCAAACCAAGACTGGCGTGCGCGGGATCAATTCCACGCTGCAAACCTTGCCAGCCAACACCAATGAAAAACATTGGGTGGTGAAAAATCCCAAGGGCCAGCACAATATCGCAGTTGGCCTCTCGGCTCCGTTGCAAGTTGAAATCCAAGGCCATGTTGGGTTTTATTGCGGTGGCATGAACCAGCATTCTGAAATCACTATTCACGGCCATGCGGGCGTGGGCACCGCTGAAAACATGATGTCTGGCATCGTTTGGGTGAAAGGCAATTCCTCTGAATCGGCAGGAGCCACAGGCAATGGAGGACTGCTGGTGATTGATGGCGATGCCTCATCACGCTGCGGCATTTCGATGAAGGGCATTGATATTGTGGTGGGCGGTTCTGTCGGCCATATGTCGGCCTTTATGGGCCAGCGCGGCAATCTCGTTGTCTGCGGCGATGCGGGCGATGCCTTGGGCGATTCAATTTATGAAGCCAGGCTCTATGTGAAGGGCAAAGTGGCGAGCTTAGGTGCTGATTGCATCGAAAAGGAAATGCGCGCCGAACATATCGCTGATTTGGAGCGCCTTTTGAAAGCTGCTGGCCGCAAAGAAAAGCCATCAGACTTCAAGCGCTATGGCTCTGCCCGCAAACTTTATAATTTCAGCGTTGATCACGCCGACGCATATTGAGGATAAGATGGAAAGCACACCTCGCACCCCGCCGCGCAAATCGGCAACCTTTGATGATGCAACGCTGGCCGAAATTCGCCGCGCCGCCTCAACGGGCATTTATGATATTCGTGGCGCTGGCGCCAAGCGCAAGCTGCCGCATTTTGATGATCTCTTGTTCTTGGGCGCATCAATCTCGCGCTATCCGCTCGAAGGCTACCGTGAAAAATGCGGCACCGATGTGGTTTTGGGAACACGCTTTGCCAAGAAGCCGATTGAACTAAAAATTCCCATCACCATTGCGGGCATGAGCTTCGGCTCATTGTCAGCCAATGCCAAAGAGGCTTTGGGCCGGGGCGCATCCGCTGCGGGCACATCAACAACCACCGGCGATGGAGGCATGACGCCAGAAGAGCGCGGCCAATCCAAACATCTGGTCTATCAATATTTGCCCTCACGTTACGGAATGAACCCCGATGATCTGCGCAAAGCTGATGCTATTGAAGTGGTGATCGGCCAAGGTGCGAAGCCCGGCGGCGGCGGCATGTTGCTCGGCCAGAAGATATCAGATCGTGTGGCCGCCATGCGCTGTTTGCCCAAAGGCATTGACCAACGCTCAGCTTGCCGCCACCCGGATTGGACGGGGCCTGATGATCTTGAAATTAAAATCGCAGAGCTTCGCGAAATCACCAATTGGGAAAAGCCCATCTATGTGAAAATCGGTGGCGCACGGCCTTATTATGATGTGGCCCTTGCAGTGAAAGCCGGAGCCGATGTTGTGGTGGTGGATGGCATGCAAGGCGGCACAGCGGCAACCCAAGAAGTGTTCATCGAACATGTGGGCCAGCCAACATTGGCCTGTATTCGCCCAGCGGTTCGCGCCCTGCAGGAACTTAACATGCACCGCAAAGTGCAGCTCATTGTCTCGGGCGGCATTCGCAATGGCGCCGATGTGGCCAAGGCTTTGGCACTGGGTGCTGATGCTGTTTCCATCGGCACCGCAGCACTTGTGGCTTTGGGCGACAATGACCCCCATTATGAAGCTGAATATAATGCACTTGGCACAACAGCAGGCGCTTATGATGATTGGCATGAAGGCCGCGACCCCGCAGGCATCACCACGCAAGACCCGATTTTGGCAGCGCGTCTTGATCCGGTGAAAGCAGGCCGCAGACTTTATAATTTCCTGAAAGTGCTCACACTGGAAGCGCAAACCATCGCGCGCGCCAATGGCAAAAGCCACGTGCATAATTTGGAACCTGAAGATCTCTGTGCTCTAACCATCGAAGCCGCCGCCATGGCGCAAGTGCCGCTGGCTGGCACCGATTGGATTCCGGGGAAAGTCAGATTCTAAAAATAAAAAAAATCGAGGAGACGAAACACATGTCGATGGATTTGGTTCAATATGCCAAGAAGAACAAAGTAAAATATTTTCTGTTTAACTACACAGATTTATTCGGCACTCAACGCGCCAAGCTTGTGCCCGCTGAGGCGGGCAACAAAATGCAAAAAGCCGGCGCAGGCTTTGCTGGCTTCGCCACTTGGCTTGATCAAACCCCGGCCCACCCTGATGTTCTGGTTTACCCAGATACAAGCACGTTAATCCAATTGCCATGGAAGCCCGAAATAGCTTGGATGGCAGGCGACCCGCACATGAGCGGCAAGCCCTTGGAGCAAGCGCCACGCTTGGCTTTGAAACGCGGGATGGAACGTGCTGCTAAACAAAACATGAAGTTGATGGCAGGCTGTGAGCCCGAATTCCATTTGATCAATGCCGATGGCTCGGCCCCTTCTGATGATAAAGATCATCAAGAAAAGCCGTGCTACGATCAATCCGCCATTATGCGCCGCCTCGGTGTTATCACCGAAATTTGTGACATCATGACCAAGCTTGGCTGGGGCCCCTATCAAAACGACCATGAAGACGCCAATGGTCAATTTGAAATCAATTGGAACTTCAGCGATGCGTTGACCACCGCCGATCAGCTGGCCTTTTTCAAATTCATGGTAAAAGCCATTGCTGAGAAGCATGGAATGCGCGCCACTTTCATGCCCAAGCCTTTTATCAATTTGTCTGGCAATGGATGCCACGCCCACCTTTCAGTGTGGGATAAGGCTGGCAAAAAGAATTTGTTCGAAAGTGCAGCCGATGAAATGGGCCTTTCTCCACTGGCCTATAATTTCATTGGCGGTTTGATCGAACATGCTGAGGCCTTGGTGGCCATCACCAACCCTACGGTGAATTCATATAAGCGCATCAATGCGCCACGCACGATTTCTGGCGCAACTTGGTCGCCAAATACTGTCAGCTTCGGCGGCAATAACCGCACGCATATGGTGCGCATTCCTGATGCTGGCCGTTGTGAATTCCGTTTGCCTGATCCATCCGCCAATCCCTATCTCATGCTTGCTGCAATCCTAGCTGCTGGTATGGACGGCATTGAGCGCAAAACTAATCCCGGCAAACGTCTTGATATTGATATGTATACCCAGAGCCACACGGTAAAAGATTTGAAGAAGCTTCCGCTCAATCTGCTTGATGCTTTGCGCAACCTTGAAAAGAACAAGCTGCTCTGTGCCGCATTGGGCGATGAGCTTTCATCTGGCTATTTGAAACTCAAACACAATGAATGGAACCAATATTGCCGCCACCTCACCCAATGGGAACGTGACACCACTCTGGACTGCTGATGAAATATTCTGTCTTTTCACTTCTCAAGAATTCCCTCTCGGGTCACAAGAACTGGACA
>JANYGE010000243.1 GCA_025362535.1 Hyphomicrobiales bacterium | reverse complement strand
TGTTGATTGAGCCGATGATGGGCAATTGCTGCGCTATCTCCGCAACCACAGAATTTGTGCAGCTCGCCCGCAAGCTCTGCGATAAATATGGCGTGTTATTGATCGTCGATGAAGTGAAAACCGGATTCCGTGTCGCCAAGGGAGGCGTTCAATCCCTGCATAATGTGAAGCCCGATATTTGCACCTTCGCCAAAGCCATGGCCAATGGTTATCCTATTGCAGCCATTGGCGGGCGTGAAGATGTGATGCGCACCTTCCGCTATGGTGGTGCTGCCCATGGCGGCACTTATACGGCGCATTCTGTGTCGCTGGCCGCAGCAGAACGTTGCTTGCAAATTCTTGACGAAACACCAGTGCTTGAAACAATTGCTGCTTATGGCGAAAGCCTGAAAGCGGGCATCAAAAAGATTCTTGATCGGCGCGGCATCGTGCATTCCTTCTCTGGCCATTCCTCGATGTTCGGATTGTTCTTTGCACCTAAACCACCCATTGATTATCGCGCTTGGAAAAAATCTGACTACAGTTTCTATGATAAGATGGCGCGCCACATGCAGGATCACGGCATTATCTGTGAACCCGACTCCCGCGAACCCCTCTTTATGTGCGAGGCGCATGATCAAAGCTGCCTCGAAGATACATTGCGGGCAATCGAAATCTCAGTTGATTTGACGTTAGAGCAGCTGGAAAGCGAAAGGGCGAAGGGGGCATGAGTAAGTATAAGACAATTGCCATTGGTGGGCGAGCGCCGCCCCACCCCACCTATTCTAAGAGTGAAAGTCATGGAGCATAGATCAACATTTCATCCAGCTTCGCCCATCCTAGACTTTTGTCCGCCAACACTGCCTGCGCTGTGGTATCTTGATCCCTCACATTACGCACGAGAACTCTCCTCTATTCACTCCAAGAACTGGATTTATGTGGGCCGTGAAAATGATCTACCTGCCCTCACTTTGCACCGTGTCGAAATTGCCGGGCTGAACCTAATTCTGGTGAAAGATGATAAGGGGATTGTGCGCTGCTTTCACAACACCTGCCGCCATCGTGGTTCGGAGCTTTGTCAACACCAAGACACAAAACTCAAAGCAAAACTGATCACCTGCCCCTATCATGAATGGGCCTATGATCTCTCCGGTGCTTTACAAAAAACACCGCATGCCACCACTGCGCCCGGTTTCGAAAAAAGTGAAAACAATCTATTCCAAGCCCAGGTGAAACTGTGGAATGGCTTCATCTATGTTTGTCTTACCAACGAAGCACCAGATTTTGCCTTGGCGCCAGACATGGGCATTGCAGCCTTAGACAACTGGCCGATGCAAGATCTTGTGACTGGTCACAGGCGTGTGAAAACGATCCACTGCAATTGGAAAATCTTCTGGGAGAATTACAATGAATGTCTGCACTGCCCAGGCATTCATGCCTCGCTTTGCGACATGGTACCAGTTTACAGCAAGGGCGTTATGAGTATTTCAGAAATACCAGGATGGACTCCCGAAGCAAAAATCAACTCGCCATTGAAAGACGGCGCAAGCACTTGGACCAAGAGTGGTATGCCTTGTGGGCCTGAGTTTTCAAACCTAACCCAAACCCAAAAACAGGCAGGCCATCTTTTCGTAACTCTCATGCCCACGATGTATATTGTAGCGCATATCGATTATGTGCGGGTCGTTTCTCTGCGCCCCTTGGGGCCGGAAGAAACTGAGCTAACAGCAGAATGGCTGTTCCCACAGGAAACACTTTCAGCGCCTAATTTTGATCTCGCCAATGTCGTAGATTTTGCAACAACAGTGATGCTGGAAGATGGCGCAGCCTGCGAGCTAAACCAACGCGGCCTGCGCAATAGGCGTTACACCGGGGGCACACTGATGCCACAGGAATTTGACGTTTTTAATTTTCACCAGTGGGTTCGCAAAAAACTGGGTGAGCCCGTCTATGCGCCGGAGAAGACACCATGAACCAAATTGCAAGGCCAACCACAATCAGCAATGACTGGGATCGTCGTGGCCTCCCTGCTTGGACCTACCACAACAAAGCTCTTTACGAAGTGGAGATGGAAGAGGTTTTCCTGAAATATTGGCAAGTCGTGGGGCACATCAATAATGTAGCAAAGTCAGGTGACTACATGACTTTCGATCTCGGCAGTGAACGGGCTTTTGTGGTGCGCGGAAACGACGGCACACTGCGGGCTTTTCACAATCTCTGCCGCCACCGAGGCTCACGGGTTGTCACCGGAGATAGCGGTCACTGCAAGAATGCGCTGGTCTGTCCATTCCATGGCTGGGTCTATAATCTTGATGGCACATTGCGGGGTGCGGCACAGCCAAACAGCTATCCCGCTCTCGACAAGCATGAGTTCGGCTTGCGCAGCATTGAAATGGAGGTGTGGATGGGATTTATTTTCATCCGATTCAAACCCGGTCCGCAACCTTCTGTGGCAGAACACCTTGCACCTTATGTTCCAGAATTTGCTCACCACGCCCCTGAAGAAATGGTGCCGACTGGCAAAGTGTGGGCCAGTGAACTTCCGGTCAACTGGAAGTCAGTCGTTGATGTTGACAATGAAGGTTACCACGTCGCCATGGCCCACCCTGCCTTGCAGGATCTCTATGGCTTTACCTACACCGACATTCCTTATGGCTCCGGTTTGAAAGTTTCCAAGGGGACTTTCAAACCAAACTCTGGACGACTCTGGAGTGTGAAAAACTATACAAAATTCTCAACCCCGCGCGACGGCCTACCCGAAGACCGATGCGATCTCTGGGCCTATTATGGCATGTTCCCAAATACCGTTTTCGTCACCACACCAGAAACAATCCAGTTCTACCAAGAATTACCCGTCGACATGAACCGCACAATTGTGCGTGGGATCACCTATAAATATCCAAACGAAAATCGGCAACAGCGCGCAGCCAGATATCTTTCTTACCGTATTGACCTTGCGACCTATGCTGAAGATACTCAGCTTTCCATTTGGTCCAATGAATCCATGAAGTCATCGGCATTCGAAAATTTTCACCTATCCGACAATGAACGCTTTGTTCGTGCGCACCATGATGAGTTGCGATCCATCCTTCCGGTTTTCAATCTGACCCATGCACCTGTAGCGGAAGAATTGGCGGAGATCAGTGCCAACATGAAATCTACTTCTAGCCAAGAACAAAAATCATCTCAGGGAGTTCAACAATGAAAATTTCACGCCGTAAAATTTTACAGATCGCCGGAAGCAGCACTCTCATTGCCATGCCGTTTGTGCACCGGGCCAAGGCAGAAGACGCCATCCTGAATGTCTATAATTGGGCAGACTATATCGGCGAAACAACGATTGAAGATTTTCAGAAGGCGACCGGGATCGCGGTAACTTATGACACATATAGCGCGACCGACGAGATGCAGGCGAAGATGCTCGCGGGCAGCACCGGCTATGATGTTGTCGATATGGCTGGCATCAGCTTGCCACGTTTCGTGAAGGCAAACATCTACTCAAAACTTGACAAAAGCAAATTACCAAACTGGAAAAATCTTGATCCTGTTGTGCTCAAGATTGCCGAGGGATTCGATCCTGGCAATGAATATGGCTTACCATATATGTGGGGCTCCGTTGGTTTCACCTATAATCTCGATATGGTGAAAGAGCGATTGCCAGACGCCGATCTTGAGTCCCTAGACACTTTTATGAAACCAGAAAATGCCGCAAAGCTTGCAGATTGCGGCATTTCCATTCTGGATGAACCAACTGATGTTATTCTGTTCCTACTTGATTATTTAGGTAAAGAACGAGACACCTATAAGCCCGAGGATTTAGAAGCCGTGAAAGCCGCCTTCAAGCCCATTCGAAAATACGTCCGCACGTTTGACAGTACTAATTACCTCAATGCAATTCCCAACAAGGAACTTTGCGTCATTAACAATTGGTCGGGTGACTATTCAACAGCCAAGGCGCGCGCCAAAGAAGCTGGCGTCGACATCAACCTTGGCTATTTCGTGCCCAAGACAGGCGCACCTGCTTGGGTCGACATGATGTGTATTCCAGCCGATGCTCCACGCAAAGATAACGCACACGCATTCATCAATTTTTTGATGGACCCAGAGGTCATTGCAAAATGCACGAATTTTACAAACTACGCGAACGCAAACCTAGCATCAAAGGCATTTATTGATCCAGCTGTTTTGACCAGCCCAGCGGTTTATCCGAATGCAGCCGTTTTGAGCAGGCTTTATGCACCGAAGCCATTGGATGAGGCAGCTGATCGCAGATTGACGGAAACATTTACAGCCATGAAATCAGACTAAGGAACATCATTTTAGTTTGATAGGAACTTGTGTTGATGGAAACTGAAGAGCAGAATACCGAAAGCAGCAAAGCTGGTTTCATTCGCATTGAGTCAGTCACCAAGAAGTTCAGTGACTTCGTAGCTGTCGATAATGTCTCGCTTGACATCAACAAAGGTGAACTCTTCGCCCTGCTCGGAGGATCAGGATGTGGCAAGACCACCCTGCTCCGCATGCTAGCGGGTTTTGAATCTCCAACATCTGGTAGAATCTTCATCGATGGGCAAGATATGGCGGGTGTAGCGCCCTATGATCGGCCCGTTAATATGATGTTTCAGTCCTATGCCCTGTTCCCGCATATGACTGTTTCAGGCAATGTTGGTTATGGCCTGAAACACGAAGCCATGACGCCTGCGCAGCGGCAGGACCGCGTCAAAGAAATGCTGAGCCTCGTTCAGCTTTCGCATCTCGCTGATCGCAAACCGCATCAACTCTCAGGAGGCCAACGCCAACGCGTGGCTCTGGCGCGCTCTTTAGCAAAGCAACCGAAACTTCTGCTGCTGGATGAACCCCTCGGTGCTCTCGACAAAAAACTGCGTGAGCACACACAATTTGAAATTTCCAATATTCAATATAAGATGGGTATCACCTTCGTCGTGGTGACCCATGATCAAGAAGAGGCCATGACGCTTGCATCGCGGATTGCAGTCATGGACCAAGGAGTCATCCGTCAAATCGGCCCACCTTCGCATATCTATGAAAATCCAAGTAGCAAGTTTGTAGCTGGTTTCATCGGCTCCATTAATATGGTGGGTGGTGAAATCATAAATGTGAAAGGCGATACCGTGGAAGTTCTTGCGCCCACACTCGGGCATTCCTTACAGGTCAGCACATCTTCCACCTTCTCAGTTGGCGAAAAAGTATCCTTGGCAGTTCGCCCCGAAAAGATAAGTATTTCACGCAAGAGGCCCGCCACAACAGCCAATTTACTCAAGGGTACCGTTCAGGATTTCGGCTATTTCGGCAAAGACTCGCTTTACCGCATAAAGCTACCCACTGGTCATCTGCTCTCCGTGAACACTGTCAATGCGCAGCGCTTGTCAGGTGAAGAGGCAACTGCGACTTGGGAAGATGAAGTCTATCTCACAATCAATCGGGATGCAGCAATGCTGTTTAAGGGTGATGCATGAGCAACATCTCAAACAAGCCGCACGCTAATTGGTTCAATCGCCGCGGCTGGCGCGATATTATCATTGTTGCTCCCTATGCATGGCTGATCGCCTTCTTCGTCATCCCATTTATCATCGTCATCGTGATGAGCTTTGCTAAAACTGCAACGGAGTCGCCACCTTTCGCCTTCTTGCCAGAATGGCCCTATATTCGTTTTGAAACCTACATCCGTCTTTTCTCGGACTCACTCTATATTCGCTCCACGTTCATCTCACTTTATAATGCAGCAATTGCGACGCTGCTGTGCCTGCTGATTGGCTATCCAATGGCCCTCGGCATCACCCGTGTGAATAAATCGGCACAGCGCCTTCTGCTGATGCTGATTATTTTGCCGTTTTGGACATCCTTCCTTTTGCGCGTTTACGCGTGGATTGGACTTATGGGAAAGAACAGCTGGTTCAATCAACTGCTAACGGTGATCTATAATGCTGTGGTGCCGAGCAGCTGGGAAGTCACTGGCTTTCAGTTGATGAATACTAATTTCGCCGTCGTGCTCGTGATGGTCTACTCTTATCTACCCTTTATGATCCTGCCGCTCTATGCCAATTTGGAAAAGCTCGACATGACGCTCAATGAAGCGGCGATGGATCTCGGATCGCGGCCTTGGCAGGTCTTCAAAGATGTAACCTTGCCCCTCTCCATTCCCGGTATTATTGCGGGGGGCCTTCTGGTGTTTATCCCGGCATCAGGTGAACTCATCATTCCAAGCCTTGTTGGCAGTGCTGCCGATCCGATGATTGGTCGCGTGATCCAGCAAGAATTCGGTTCAAATCGAGATTGGCCCATGGCATCCACTGTTGCCGTTGCGCTTTTATTGTTGCTGGTCGTGCCTTTGGTTCTTTACAATCACTTTGAGGCACGGGCCGGGAAGGCGGGAGGCACCTGATATGCAAAAACGCCCGACTTTCTTACTGAGCATGTTGTTTTTTGGATTGACATTCTTCTATGTGCCAATCCTCTCGATGATCTTTTTCTCGTTTAATAAATCCCGCTTAGCAACCGTTTGGGGTGGTTTCTCAACCCAGTGGTATGGCAAGCTGTTCAGCAATAAGCAGATTTTAGACGCAGCGCTGCTCTCACTAGAAATTGCACTTCTCAGCGCGACAATTGCTACCATGCTTGGCACCCTCGCTGGCTTGGCCTTGGCCCGTTTCCGGCAATTTCGCGGCCGCGCAACATTTTCGGGCCTTGTCACCGCTCCACTCATAATGCCGGAAGTAATTACCGGCATTTCATCACTTCTGCTCTTTATCATGATGGCAGAATGGATTGGTTGGCCAAGCCAACGTGGCTTTACCACCATCACTATCGCGCACATCACGTTTTCAATGACCTATGTCACCACAATTGTGCAATCACGCCTGATGTCAATGGATATGTCGATCGAAGAAGCGGCGATGGATCTTGGATCGCGTCCATGGCAGGTCCTTCGTGATGTAACACTGCCGATCATCTCGCCTGCTATTGTATCTGGTTGGTTGCTTGCCTTTACTATCTCACTCGATGATGTCGTTATCACCAGTTTCACAACAGGACCAGGTTACACCACGCTGCCAATGCTGATTTGGAGCAAGGTGAAACTAGGCGTGACGCCGGACATTAACGCACTGGCCACAGTCATTGTGCTGGTTGTTGCGCTAGGGGTAACTATCTCAGCCATTATCTTGGCACGTACAGAACATCGCCGCGAGCGTGATATTCAAATGGCTATTGCAGCGAATAAATAATCCAATGACAAACCTCACCACAAGCGAAGACATCACTCAACTTGATCTCCTCAAGACAGCCCATGCGACGCGCGGATCGGGGACCATTCGCTATGCAGCAGCAATGTATTTCTATCAGCACGGAGAACTGAGCAGCAAAGCGCTCGAAATTTATCGCACACTTGCAAAAGACGATAACAGCGACCCACGTCTCGCGCTCACAACGGCAGAATGTGAAAATGAGGTTGCACACCTTATCAGGAGAAAGAGTTGAAATGAAAAAAGTAAAAGAAGAAGATCTGCGGGTGGCGAACATCTATACCGCTGATTTTAAATCATTCATCTATGATGATGGCGTGGCATTCGGTGATGCAATTCTGCAACTTGACGATAGCCAACCTCTTGGTGTTGGATTTCACGTTTATCGAATGCCAGCAGGCATGAGAACTCGAAGCCATCGGCATAATGGTCATGAACAATTTTTGATCCTAGAGGGCGAATTGATCGAAAATGATGGGCGTGTTTTCAAAAAAGGTGATTTGATCTGGCTGCGTGATGGCACAGAACACAATTCATATACACCCAATGGTTGTCTGCTGGCGGTTCACATTGCCGGACCAGAAACACCATTGGAATAAGTATAAATCCAGTTCCGGCGCCTAATGCATGATTACTTTATATTGAACCTTGCCATCTGACCAGAGCCGTTGACGCACTTCCACTGGCCTTTCTTTTGGGCAATGGAACAGGCGCGCCATTTACATTTATTTTGGTGACAGCACTCATGCAGCTCTTCGCTGTGGGTTATATGGCCATGGCGCGCTATATCAGCAATGCTGGTGCGTTCTATGCTTTCACATCACGCGGCCTTGGCGGCATGGCGGGTGGCACTGTGGCTGCAATCGCATTGCTTTCATATAATGCATGCAAATTGGTTTGCTGGGCCTCTTAGGCGGGGCAGCTGCAGGTGTTGATAAACTTATCCCCACATTGACAGCCGTAAATTATGATCCAACAACCTATCTCTTCGATATTGTAGGCCGTTATGCTGGCGGAACAATAGCAAATATTATGGGTATATTGTTCGTCACATCAATCTTCGCAGCCGTCAGTGCCTTTCACATCTACATCGCGCGTTATACCTATGTATGGGCCGTGAAGGCCTGCTGCCGTCAAACTTTGGCGTAACCCACTCAACCTTCCAGAGCCCTTATATGGGGTCAATCGCCAAACAATTGTTGCTGTGATTGTGGTTGGTCTCTTTGCATTTTTGGGTCTTGATCCAATATTGAATTTGTTTGCTTGGATCAGCCAGATCGGTACCTTGGGTATTATTGCCATGATGGCGATTGCCTCATTCGCCGTGGTGGCCTTCTTCAACAAAGATGGTCGTGGTGAAAATGCTTTCGCAAGCAAGATCGCACCGATTGTCGCTGGCCTTATCATGATCGCTCTGTTTATCTATATCTTCGCGAATTTCGGTGGATTGACTGGTACATCAGGTGCGCTGGGTGTTATTTTACCAAGTTTGGTGATTGTGGCCGCTATAGTTGGGCTTCTGCTAGCTTCACGGTTGAAATCATCAGATGCAAAGCGCTTCAGCAATCTTGGCCAAAATGGCTAAACAAAAATAGCATGACGAATACCGCGGGGTGGCCTAAAGCCACCCCGTAACTTTTTAGATTGAGCCCGCATCAAGCAACGCATAGTGTCTAGCGCTTGCAAGATGGGTCAGCCCAGTAACATGACAAAGGATAGATTATGGATTTGAAAAAGAATTACATCAACGGCGAATGGGTTGCAGGCCAAAGCGTTCGCGACAATATCAATCCATCTGACATCACAGAAATTGTGGGCCAGTACGCACAAGCTGACGCAGCACAAACGCGTGATGCAATTGCTGCTGCCAAAGCAGCACAGCCTGCGTGGACTGCAACCACACCACAGCAACGCGCCGATATTCTCGAAAAAGTCGGCCTTGAACTGGTGGCGCGTAAAGACGAACTCGGGAAATTATTATCACGCGAAGAAGGCAAGCCATTGGCCTTTGGTATTGGTGAAGTGTTGCGCGCTGGCCAGATCTTTAAATTTTTTGCGCAAGAAGCTTTGCGCATTGAAGGTGTTGCATTGGCCTCTGTGCGCCCCGGTGTGGATGTAATGATGACTCGCGAGGCTGTAGGCGTAGTCGGTCTCATTTGTCCGTGGAACTTTCCGATTGCCATTCCAGCTTGGAAAATGGCTCCAGCATTGGCCTATGGTAATGCCGTGGTATTCAAGCCAGCCGATTTAGTACCAGGTTCTGCTTGGGCACTGACAGAAATTATCTCACGCGCAGGTTTACCCAAAGGCGTTCTAAATTTGGTAATGGGCCGTGGCTCGGTTGTGGGGCAGACCATGCTCGACTCGCGTGATGTGAAAGCCATTTCATTTACAGGCTCGGTTGAAACAGGTGGTCGTGTAGCCATGGCTTGTGCTTCGCGTGGCGCAAAATTCCAACTCGAAATGGGCGGCAAGAATCCACTCGTGGTTCTCGATGATGCCAATATTGATCTAGCTGTGGCCACGGCTATTGACGGGGCCTATTATCAAACCGGCCAACGCTGCACCGCATCGACGCGCGTGATTGTTCAGCAAGGCATTCACGATCAGTTCATTGAAAAAATGGTTGCAGCCATGAAACTTCTGAAAGTTGATAATGCATTAAAAGAGGGCACGCATGTGGGGCCGGTGGTTGATGCTGACCAAATGGCGCAAGATGAAAAATATATCGACATTGCGCGTAAAGAAGGTGGTGAGCTTGCCTTTGGCGGCGAACGCTTGAACCGCGAAACCAAGGGCCACTATTTGTCGCCCGCACTTTTCATTAACACCACAAACGATCAGCGCATAAACCGTGAAGAAGTGTTTGGCCCAGTCGCATCTGTCATTAAGGTTGCGTCTTATGAAGAAGGCTTGGCCGTGGCCAACGACACTGAATTTGGATTGTCTTCCGGTATTGTGACGACGTCGCTTAAATATGCCACTGACTTCCGTAAAAAATCTGAAGCTGGCATGGTGATGGTCAACCTGCCAACCGCAGGCGTGGATTATCACGTTCCTTTCGGTGGTCGCAAGGGTTCTAGCATGGGTTCACGTGAACAAGGTCGCTTTGCCGTTGATTTCTACACATCAGTGAAGACAGCCTATGTCCTAGCCTAACGACAAGGGATCAGAACACCTATTTCCAGTCCAAGTTTCAGATCAAACATCGCAAAATTAGAGATTTGGATGCACTAATGCCCAGTAATAATATTCCATCCTCAACCGCCCTTCTCGATAACCTACAGCCCCCTGACGTGTCGCTTGATGTTTTATCAGCATGCGCCATGGAGCTGTATGGTTTGCACGGCAGATGGAAGAAGCTGGCTGGGGAAAGAGATCAGAATTTTCAAATCACTGACCACGAAGGAACCGAGTGGCTGTTAAGGCTCTGTAACCCCCACGAAGTTTTCGCTTTGTTTGAATGTCAAGTGATGGCGCTTGAGCATATCGCGAGGACCGACCCCAGCTTGCCAGTGCCGCGCGTACGGCAAACACTTCAAGGTCAATCCATGGGCCTGTTGAACCATCGTGGGTTAAACCACTGCGTCATTGTGCTATCGTTTCTACCAGGAGATGTTATTGCGACGACCAAACTTTCAAATGACCAACTCTATGTGGTTGGCCAATTGGTAGCGCGTTTGGGCAAAGCCTTGCGCGGCTTCATTCATACAGCACCCGGAACACGGCACCTAGCTTGGGATCACCGCCGCCTGCCTGATCTGTTAGAACATGTTGGCGTGTTTCCAGATGAAGAGCAGGCGCGGGCACAACCGATCATTTCAAGTTTTTGCACCGAAACTCTGCCAAAGCTCGCAAAACTACGCCGCCAAATCATTCATGGTGATGTTCATCCCTATAATATGCTGATCAACAATGGTGACATTAGCGGCATCATTGATTTTGGCGATATGGTCCACGGTGCACTGATTCAAGATGTATCGAATACAATTGCTGACTTTATATCACCTGGCCAAGACAATGCGCGAGTCGTGTTGGAGATTGTCAGAGGCTATCAATCCATCACTCCCCTTGAAGAAGATGAAATCGATGTGCTTTTGCCATTGATTGAAACGAGGCTTTTGATGGCCCCGCTCATCTTACGTTTGCGGTCGAATGGTGGTGCCGGAGATGCATCATACTTGGAAGACACCAAACGTTCATTTCCATTATTGGATGAGCTTGAGGCGACGCGAGAACATATCACCTCTGTTGCCAGGCGCGCAGCCACATTTCCATCCCAGCAAGAAACAGCGCTATCAACTGTTAATCAAATGTTAGAGCGTCGCCGCGCAGTGATGGGAAATCGGCTTTACATGTTTTATGATCGGCCTTTGCATCTCGTAAAAGGCGAAGGTGTTTGGCTCACCGCCGCAGATGGAAGAAAATATCTCGATTGCTATAATAACGTTCCGCATGTGGGCCATTGCCATCCTTATGTCGTGGGCGCCATCCAACGACAATTGCGGACACTAAGCACCAATACGCGCTACCTCTCTGAGCAATCGATTGCCTATGCCGAAAGGCTAGCGGCCACGCTCGATAAAAGTCTTTCCGCTGTGATCTATGTGAACTCCGGCAGCGAGGCCAATGATGTAGCTTGGCGCATGGCCAAAGCTTGGACTGGTAAATCGGGTGGGATGGCCATGGAGTTTGGATACCATGGCATAACCGACGCCGTTGACCCCTTCTCGCCATCTAACTCCGTTGCAGATTGGAATGCCCCTCACATCCGCTTGATCCCGCCTCCTGACGAATATCGTGGCCCTTATAAAAAAGGTGATAACAATCTCGCTGAACGCTATGCTGATCTTGCCGATGCCCCCATTGCTGAATTGATGCACTCAAAATTTGGTGTTGCAGCTGCAATGGTAGACTCGTCTTTTATGAGCAACGGCATGTTGGATGCACCGGCAGAATACCTCAGTCGGATTGTTGGCAAATTGAGGGCGGCGGGCGGTCTGTTTATTGCCGATGAAGTGCAGTCTGGCTTTGGGCGCATGGGCACCGCCCTTTGGGGTCATCAGCATCATGGCGTGGTGCCAGACTTTGTGACAATCGGAAAACCCGCTGGCAATGGACATCCCATCGGCGTGATCATCACACGACCTGAAATTCTTGAACACTTTACAAAAACG
>JANYGE010000163.1 GCA_025362535.1 Hyphomicrobiales bacterium | reverse complement strand
GGCTCTCTCGACCTGTGTCTGTTTCCTCACATCAACAACGCGCGTTGGGCCATGATGATGCAGAAGAGACAGGCAGCGCAGCGCATCCTGCTTATAGGCCGTCATCAATTTGGTGCGGGTGGAGCCTCCGGTATTGGGGTCGCCTTGGCGGTTGCGAAACTCTTTGAGCAAAGCCGTTTTGCGCTTGGTCTGCTGGCGCGGGGCATAAGGCGTTGGATCGGCCAGCACCTCAACGCTGCCAGATTTCGCCACTACAATAAGCCCCAAGCCCAAGCGCTTGCACAGCCGCACCGCATCAGGCGGCACCGCCCGCTTGGGCCGCGCAATGGCGATATAAACCGTATCCGTGAGTGCCAAGCGATCCATGGCTTGATAGAAGAGTTGCAAGGTGAGGCCGGTTTTAAGCTCCACAATGAGCGGCGGATCACCCTCGCGCATCGCCACAACATCGCAAGAATTCACCTCAGCTTTCACCGTATAGCCTTGCGCTTCGAGAAAGGCTTTGATCGGCGGATAAAGCGCAGTTTCGCTCATGCTAGCCTGCGCGGGTATCGTGGAATTTGCGATAATCGAGCGTTAATTTCCCGGTTTCTTCCGCCTGTAAAATATCAACAAACTGGCGGTTCCACAAAAGCTCATCATAGGCATAGGTTTTTCGGGCGCGCAGCTCTTGCGATGATGTATCGTCCATGCCCTTCAGGGTGAGGATGAATTGCAAATTGAGCTTGGCAAAATCGTCAGGCTTTAACCCATGCAGAAGACTGTGGCTGTCGATGGTATGGAATATCGTCCAGCTCAAAACGAAAGTGGGGTTCTGGTGGCGCAACAGAGGTAGCTCATGAAAGCGCCGGAAATTTTGTCCATCCTTATTGGTCTCATTACGCAAAACCCAGAGCTGCACGGTTGCATCAGAAATATAATTTTGCCGGGAGTTGGCCAGCCGCACCATTAAATGCGCGCTGCCATTGTAAGTGCCGATGACGGGATTATTGGCGAAGAGAATACGCGCATTTGGCCTTGAAAAGCGCGCAAACATGAGGCCGGTGAGGGCCGCCGTTTCAATCACCGACATATAACCTTCAATGCTGAAAATCGAATGACCCCAGATATCAGCTGGATGCATGTCGCCAAAGCCCACGGTGGTGAAAGCTTCGACCGAAAAGAAGAAGAGATTGAGAAAACGTGGGCTCACCACATTGCTCACCGCTGCAGGATCAAGCGTATAAAGACAGGCAAAGAACACATTATTCAGCACAAACATGGCCAAGCCCACCACCACGAAAAGTGGCAAGCTAATGGTCATGGCGCGGTGATAAAGGTCGCTCCAAAAAGCCGTCTCCCCGCCAATCGTTTCAAATTTGCGGTTGTTAAAGTTCAGGGTGCTCTGCTTGGTTTTTTTGGCCATGGATAAGAGATTTAAACATGGTTGCAAGTTTTGCTAGGGGGAAATTCACTTCCCCCAAAAACCTTGGTATTGCAAAATTCTACGTGTATGCTATTGTCACACACATGGCCCACTTAAATCCAACCACAGTTCTCAGTGTTCGTGTCAGCACCTCCGAAAAGGCAGTGCTGGAAGCAGCGAGCGAAGGTGCGCGCACCAATTTAAGTGACTTTGTGCGGCGGGCCTCGTTAGAGGCGGCTGAGCTTAGCATGTTGCAGCGAAACATAGTGTCTATTCCGGCGCAGCGCTGGGAGGAATTTGAGGCCTGGGTTTCGCGGCCTGCGGTTAAGAATATGAAACTGCAAAAGCTGGCTAACAAAAAACCAACATGGGCGAAATAAGCCCGCCGCGCCCTTTGCTGGAAAGCGATGATCGGGCTGGTTTTGATTGCGGTCGTGAGTCACTCAACACATGGTTTAGGCGTCATGCCTTGAACAATCATTTGAATGGAGCCTCGCGCGTGAGTGTGCTTTGTCGTTCAGATACGATCATTGGATATGTGAGTTTGAGTGCGGGCCAAATCGAACGCGCATATCTGCCAAAATCCCGCCAGCGTAACCAGCCTGATCCCTTGCCTGTAACGCTTCTGGGCCAGCTTGCAATTGACCAAAAATTCCAAGGGCAGGGCCACGCCAGTTCCCTCATGCTGTTTGCACTCACAACGGCGCTGAAAGCCTCCGAAGTGATCGGCAGCATCGGCGTCATCACCCATCCACTGGATGATCACCTGCGAGCGCTCTATGCCAAATGGGGCTTCGAAGATTTACCCTTTGATCCGAATCGCGCGATGATTGTTAGGATGGTGGATTTAAGGGCGAATGGGTTTGGAGGGTAGGGGTGGTTTCGGTTGAAGCGCCAGAATAGTCACTCACGATTGTTGTGACCTATGTCCGCTTTAGGTCAATCGTGTCGCTTGTGTTCCGCACACACAACTAAACTTCGTAGATACATAGGTTAACCGAAAGCACGTAAGACAGATGAACGACGAAGATCAGATTTCTGGCGCAATCATTGATAGGGCCCGCTTGCCGAAAATGTTTCCAACACACCAGCATGAGCCTAAATTTTGGGAACAACTTGGGCGGACGATCGCCACATTTGGATTTCTCGAAGAAGTCATAGGAAAAGCCATCTTTGCCTTTA
>JANYGE010000146.1 GCA_025362535.1 Hyphomicrobiales bacterium | reverse complement strand
AGATATGCCGCGCAATCTTTATCACATCCAATGGAAATTCCGCGATGAAGTGCGCCCGCGTTTTGGCGTGATGCGCGGCCGTGAATTTTTGATGAAGGATGCTTATTCTTTTGACGTGAGCAGAGAAGCTGGCCAGCACGCTTATAATAAAATGTTTGTGAGCTATTTAAAAACTTTCGCGCGGCTTGGCATTAAAGCGGTGCCGATGCGGGCGGACACTGGCCCCATTGGCGGCGATGATAGCCATGAATTTTTGGTGCTGGCGGATACGGGTGAAAGCGGTGTGTTCTTTGATGGCGCTTTGCATGATCTCGATTGGTCTAAAATCGATATTGATTATGACAATGTGGAAGCCGTGTCTGCAATGGTTTCGGAATATACCTCGAAATATGCGGCCACTGATGAAAAGCATAATCAAGCTGAATTTGAACAGCGCGTGCCGGAAGGAAAACGCTTAAGTGGGCGCGGCATTGAAGTGGGTCATATTTTCTTTTTCGGCACCAAATATTCTGAACCACTGGGCTGCGAAGTGCAGGGGCCGGATGGCAAGAAGATCACCGTGCAATCAGGCTCCTATGGCATTGGCGTGTCGCGTCTTGTGGGCGGCATTATTGAGGCGAGCCATGATAAGGATGGCATCATCTGGCCAGAATCGGTTGCGCCGTTTCATGTGGGCTTGATCAATTTGAAAGTGGGCGATGCGGAAGCCGATGCGGCCTGCGAGAAAATCTATAAGGCGCTGGAAGCTAAAGGTGTTGAAGTTCTTTATGATGATCGCAACCAGCCCGGTGGCGCGAAGTTTGCCGCGATGGATTTGATCGGCCTGCCATGGCAGGTGATCATTGGGCCACGCGGGCTGAAGGATGGCATAGCCGAAGTGAAGAATCGCAAGACCGGTGCCCGAGAGAATGTGGCGCTGGATCAGATTGTGGGGCGGTTTGCTTGAGCATGAAGGAAGGGACCTCATCAGTCGCTTCACGACAGCTTCTCCAAAGGAGAAGCGTGAAGTTGAGCACCACATTTAATTACTTGCCCTTCTCCTCTGGAGAAGGTGCCCCAAAGGGGCGGATGAGGTCCCTTTGGCAGCTGTGAATTCCTCCCTCCCTGACACCCGCCCTTTTGCTGGCTTTGAGTGGCTGCTGGCTTTGCGGTATTTGCGCGCGCGTCGGCGTGAAGGGTTTATCTCTGTTATTTCGTTATTCTCATTTTTGGGCATTGCGCTTGGTGTGGCCACGCTGATTGTGGTGATGTCAGTGTTCAATGGTTTTCATGCCGAATTGCTTGACAAGATTTTGGGTTTCTCCGGCCATGCAGCAGTTTACCGCCAGGACCAAGAGCCGATTAAAGACTATAAAGAAGTGCAAGCGCGCCTTGCCAAGGTGCCGGGGGTGACCAGTGTTATTTCATTGGTCGAGGGCCAGGCCATGGTGTCTTCATTGAAAACCGCCACCGGCGCTTTGGTGCGCGGCATCAGTGAAGATGATTTGATCACGCTGCCGAGCATCAACAACAAGGATTTGCGCACCGCGATTAAAAAGCCCGGAACCTTGGATGAAGTGGCAAGTCTCAAAGGCTTTGAAAAAGCTGATGGCATTGCCATTGGTGAAGCCTTGGCGCAGCGCCATCAAGTGGGCTTGGGCAATGTGATTACGTTGATTGCTCCCAATGGGCCAGACACGGTGATTGGCAATACGCCGCGCATTCGCGATTATACTGTAGTGGCGATCTTCAAAATGGGCATGTCGGATTATGACTCAGGTGTGGTCTATATGCCGATCACCGAGGCGCAGGATTTCTTCTCCACTGATAATGGAGCGACGGGTCTTGAAGTGATGGTTGATGATCCTGATACCATTCAAAATAAACTTGGCAGCTTGCTTGATGTGCTTGGCCCCGAACTTTCGGTGCAAACCTGGCAAAGCCGCAACGTAGCCTTTTTCAATGCGCTTGCAGTGGAGCGCAATGTGGTGATCATGGTGGTCTCGCTCGTGGTTTTAGTGGCCGCTCTTAATATTATTTCGGGCCTCTTCATGCTGGTCAAAGACAAGGGCAGCAATATTGCCATCCTGCGCACCATGGGAGCGACCAAGGGCTCGATCATGCGGGTGTTTTTTATCACGGGGGCAGCCATCGGCACGATTGGAACTTTGGTGGGCCTGATCCTCGGCCTGTTGATTTGTGCCAATGCCAATAATATCCGCAACGCTATTCAATGGCTCTCGGGGGTGGACCCGTTTAATCCTGAGTTCTATTACCTAGCGCAATTGCCAGCCAAGGTGGATTATGGCCAAACCTTCTGGATTGTTTTTTTCGCTTTAGTGATTTCATATTTGGCAACGCTCTATCCCTCGTGGAAAGCCGCACGCCTCGATCCGGTTGAGGCTTTGCGCTACGAATGAATTTACGCCCCGCACTGGAACTCCATAACATTGCCCGCACCTATGGTTCGGGTGAAAACACGCTGCGCATTTTTAAAGACCTGTCGCTGACCATTGTGCCGGGCGAAATTGTGGGTTTGATCGGCCCCTCGGGGGCGGGCAAATCATCACTGCTGCATATTGCCGGCCTGTTGGAAAAACCAACAGCGGGTGAGGTGGTGATTGCCGGTCAAAACTGCACCGAATTGGGCGATGCCGCGCGCACCAGAATCCGTCGCATCGGTATTGGCTTTGTCTATCAGTTTCATCATTTGCTGCCGGAATTTTCGGCGCTGGAAAATGTGATCATTCCGCAGCTCATCGCCAATACGCCAAAGCAAGAGGCGGAAAAACGCGCCAAGGACCTATTGGGCCGCATGGGCCTGAGCCACCGCCTTGACCATCGCCCCGCTGAACTTTCAGGTGGTGAACAACAACGCGTGGCCATCGCCCGTGCCATCGCCAATAAGCCACTGCTGTTGCTGGCCGATGAGCCAACGGGCAATCTTGATCCGCCAACCGGCGCTATGGTGCATGGCGAATTTATGCGGCTGATTGCGGAAGAGGGGCTGGGTGCCCTGATTGCCACCCATAACATTGATTTTGCCCACCGCATGAGCCGCGTGGTGCGCTTGAATGATGGCATGCTGGTGGATGGGTAGTTTTCCCCTTCCACTCGTGGCCAGCAAAGGGACCTCATCCGTCTCGCGCCAAGAGGCGCGATCCACCTTCTCCAAAGGAGAAGGGTGAAGATATGTGGATTATTTCACGCTTCTCCTTTGGAGAAGCTGTCGCAAAGCGACTGATGAGGTCCCTTTGCTCGCCACATGCGATAGCCTTGCTTTTGCGAGTGATACTCCTGCTCACTTGCCTCACACTCCCCACCCAGGCCGCCGACCCAGACCGCACTTCCCTCGCCACCACAATCTGTGCCGCTGCCGAACAGCAGGCCTTTGCCAATCATATTGACCCCTCATTCTTCGCGCGTCTCTTGTGGCGGGAAAGTCTGTTTGATCCCAATGTGGTGAGCAATAAGGGTGCGCAGGGGATTGCGCAGTTTATGCCGGAGACGGCCAAGCGCCGCGGGCTGGTTGATCCGTTTGAACCGCTTGCTGCGGTGAAAGCCTCGGCTGCTTTTATTGCCGATCTGCGCGGGCAATTTGGCAATCTTGGTTTGGCCGCAGCGGCCTATAATGCAGGCGAGCAGCGCGTGCTGGACTGGCAGGCGGGCAAGGGCTTCATGCCAGATGAAACGCGCGACTATGTGTTATTCATTACGGGAAAGCCCGTGGAAGACTGGAAAACCACCACGGCGAGCTTTCCGGTTCCGGCCATTGGCACGGATGCAAATTTTGCGGCGAATTGTCTGGCGCTCGCTTTGCGCAAAGGTGATATGGCGGAGAACCCCGTGCGTTCGGCTTCATTCCAGCCTTGGGGTGCCGTGCTGGTGGCGGGCTTTAACGAGGGCAAAGCGGTGGCGCAGTTTCAGCGTTTAAAATTGCGTTTCCCCAATATTATCGCTGGTGCTGATCCGTTGATTGCCCGCAAGCGCAATCTCTCACGCGGCACCCGCAAGATGGTGTTTGTGATGCTGGGGGCCAATTCATCCGCCGCTGCTGCTGAAACCTGTGCGAAACTCGGAGCCGCTGGTGCGCCGTGCATTGTGCGCAGGAATTAGAACGCGCTAAACTGCCCAAATGCCAGCACCTCTTTTCATTCACTTGCGCGTCCATTCGGCTTATTCACTGTCGGAAGGTGCATTGCCGATCAAGAAGCTCGCTGGCATGGCCAAGGATATGGGCATGCCGGCGCTGGCCATTACTGATACGGGCAATCTCTTCGGGGCCTTGGAATTTTCCGAAGCGCTTTCGGCCAAGGCCATTCAGCCGATCATTGG
>JANYGE010000066.1 GCA_025362535.1 Hyphomicrobiales bacterium | reverse complement strand
GAACTCCGCACCGCACCGCAAAGCCCTGCTCAGCCGCGATTTTGTGAAGCTGGCGGTGGGAGCGGTGAGCAAGGGCGGGCAACTCTATGCCGATCAGATTTTCACCGGACCAGAAGTGCAGACCAATATGGGCCGTGCTGTGCCGCAGGAGAGCGGGAGCATTTATTGAGTGGAAATTTCCCTCTCCCCATTGGGGAGAGGGTTGGGGCCCGCGACGCTTGCGGCGTGGGAGGGTGAGGGGCCTTGGTTAGAGTGCCGCCGCCAGTTGCTTCACCCGTGGTGCCAGTGCTTTCTGTGCGGCGTTTTTCACAGCCTTCTGCAACTTCTCAAACGCCCGCACTTCGATTTGGCGGATGCGCTCGCGGCTGACGTTGAACTCCTTGGACAAGTCATCCAAAGTTGCTGGTTCATCCTGAAGCTTGCGGGCTTCGATGACGCGGCGTTCACGGTCATTCAGTTTGGCCAAGGCATCGCCCAGCAAACCGTTGCGCATTTCGGATTCCTGGTTTTCGACCAGAATAGTTTCTTGGCTATCCTTGTCATCCACCAGCCAATCTTGCCATTCACCATCCCCATCAGCATCGGCACGTAAGGGTGAGTTCAAAGATGAATCGCCACCCATGCGGCGGTTCATGTTCACAACTTCTTTTTCCTCGACGCCCAGTGTTTTGGCGATGTATTTTACGTTTTCTGGCTTCAAGTCGCCTTCTTCAACGGCTTGAATGCGGCCTTTGATTTTGCGCAGGTTGAAGAACAGTTTTTTCTGGCTGGCCGTGGTGCCGATTTTCACCAGCGACCATGAGCGCAACACATATTCCTGAATCGACGCTTTAATCCACCACATGGCATAGGTGGCCAGTTTGAAGCCTTTATCGGGCTCAAATTTCTTCACAGCTTGCATAAGGCCAATATTGCCTTCGGAAATAACCTCGCCAATGGGCAGGCCATAGCCGCGATAACCCATGGCGATTTTGGCCACTAAACGCAAATGGCTGGTGATCAGCTTATGGGCGGCTTTGGTGTCGCCATGCTCTTTCCAGCGCTTGCCCAGCATAAATTCTTCATCTGGCGCCAACATTGGGAATTTGCGGATTTCCTGCAAATACTTGTTGAGGCTGCCTTCAGCATCCGAAATCATCGGTACATTCATAGTCTTAGCCATTATTCCCCTTCTTTCAGGCCAGCTTCCGATGGCCCCGCTTTGGATAGATATAGGTAGCGTTTTCAGATTTAAAAGTATCTTTTGTAGTCACAGATACGTGATCATTCCGCCATGCAGGTGGCTGCGCCCAGATTTTTGTAATTGGCCTGAAACGTGGGGATGCTGCCTTCACGGCCCGTTATGTCCATCTCATCGGAGCCAATGGCCATATAGACATAGGGCGTTTCATTATCGGGCTTGGCATAGCCCATTTGCAGCTTTTTCTTGGTGGCGCCCCACAGGCCATGGCCGGTGAGCTCCTCATCGGCGGCATGGGTGGTGAAAAAGCGGAACAGGGTTTTGCCGCAGGAATTATCATCAGCAACCGATACGCCGCAAAAATCACTGCCGCAGGGGGCAACGTCGATGGTTTTGTAAAGCTTGCCCTTGGATGAATAGGCAGGCTTATCGTCGCTCACTGTCCAGCGTCCGTAATATTGCTCGGTGGTGGCTTGCGCTAAGTTTCCGCCAAAGCTGAGGGCTAGGCCAAGCATGGCCGCTGCGATAGAGTGGGTGCGATGAGACATGATGAACTCCAGAAAGGCTTAGCATCGCCAAGAATTATGGCGGTTTGGCGATGGCTGACGTTAGCGCCTTTAGGAGTTTTTGTCACTTACGTTGCGCTGCGCGGCATTTCTGAGAGCTGGGACAATGATGGCTTTCCCGAAGCCCTTGCGGTGAAGCTGGAGCTTCTGCCGATTATTTTTCCCGTTCATATGGTGACGGGTGGATTGGCGCTGCTGCTGGTGCCGCTGGTTTTGGTTTTGCGTGGCACAAGATGGCACAGGTTTGTGGGGCGCATAGCAGCGATTGATATTTTGGTGGCGGGTGTCACCGCAATTCCAGTGGCGCTGAATATTCCCGTGACGAAAATTTCTGCAGCAGGCTTTGCCACGCAGGGCATCACTTGGATGGCGCTGCTGGGTTTTGGCATTTGGCATATTCGCAATGGGCGTGTTGCCTCTCATCGTGCCTGCATGTTGATGATGGCGTCTGTCACATCGGGCGCGTTATTCTTTCGGCTTTATTTGGGCCTGTGGAAATGGGTTGGCGTGCCAAAATATTTTTACACATTTTATGGCCTAGATGCGTGGCTGGCCTGGGGCCTGCCCCTCATTGTGATGGCTGTGTGGTTGAGGGCAACAAGATGGAAACTGCTGCAGCGCTGATTGATGCGCGGATTAAGGAACTGGGTGATTGGCGGGGCGTGAAGCTTGCCCAAGTGAGAGCGCTGATCAAACAAGCCGTGCCGGACGTAGTGGAGACCTGGAAATGGCGCGGCGTTCCAGTGTGGGAAAAGGACGGTATCATTTGTACAGGTGAGACTTACAAGGCGGTGGTGAAGCTGACCTTTATGAAGGGTGCCGCAGTGGCAGACCCCAAGGGCCTGTTCAACTCGAGCCTAGAAGGCAATGCGCGGAGAGCAATTGATATTCGTGAGGCGGATGTAATTAATGAAGTTGCGTTCAAGGCGCTGGTGCTGGCGGCTGTGGGATTGAATGCGGGGAAGGGGAAGTAGGCGCAAGTTGCCTCAAGAAGCCTAATTCTTGAAATGCAGTTTTTGTCATCACCTAAATATTGCTCTTTCGATCACACAAATCCACCGCTTGCGGATATTGCCACTGCGTCCCTTGCGCCATGCAAGACGCGCACTA
>JANYGE010000044.1 GCA_025362535.1 Hyphomicrobiales bacterium | reverse complement strand
AGATCAACAAATTTCTTATTTGCAACATCTGGTGATGGCGGTTCTTCAAAAAGTAGATCAAGGCTCTCCTCAAATCCAGTTGGTGATTGAAGTTCACGAATATCGGTCGCTCCTAAAATTGACTGATAGTGTCTTTCAATTGCGGCAATTAAAGACTCCTGAGAATTTGCCAGTGGCTTATAACCATTGATCCATGGGAAACCTAAACGCTGCAACACCGAACTTATATTTCGATGTTTAAACTCGATTGAACTTCTTGATCTTTTCAGCAGCTCCCTGAGTGCAGTATTCCGCCGCGCTTTAACATAACGCTGCCCCGCCAACTCAAGTCGCAACATATCCAAATAATCCAAGACAATGAGATCATTTTCGGCATCGGTCCAATCGACTCTAGCTTCATTATCTTCAACCATCTCAAAACTTTGAATTAAATTCCCACCCCTGTCAAAGGCCCCTCTCCCTCCCATGCTTGCGCATAGGTCCCGACCCTCTCCCCGATGGGAGAGGGAAATAGAGCGACAACCCCTTGACCTAGCGTGCGCCCTTCCCTATCTAACCCCTTAGCTGTTAGCACTCACCTTGGTAAAGTGCCAACAAACAGCGTTATTCTAATACAATCAATATCTTACAGGAGATATCTTATGAAATTCCGTCCTTTGCACGACCGTGTTGTGGTAAAGCGGGTTGAGGAAGACACCAAAACTAAGGGTGGCATCATCATTCCGGAAACTGCTCAAGAAAAGCCAATGCAGGGCAAAGTGATCGCCGTAGGCCCCGGTGGCCGCGATGAAGCTGGCAAACTCACCCCCATCGATGTGAAAAAGGGTGACCTCGTATTGTTCGGCAAATGGTCCGGCACCGAAGTGAAGATCGACGGTGAAGACCTGCTGATCATGAAAGAATCCGACATTATGGGCGTTTTGGACAAGTAATTGTCTGCTGCCTCGTCTGAAACTCAAATTTAAGGAATAAAATAATGGCTGCTAAAGAAGTCCGTTTTGGTTTAGATGCCCGTGAGCGCATGCTCCGTGGCGTTGATATTCTCGCTAACGCTGTAAAAGTAACGCTCGGTCCTAAGGGCCGCAACGTGGTGATCGACAAGAGCTTCGGCGCTCCCCGCATCACCAAGGACGGCGTTACCGTTGCAAAAGAAATCGAACTCGAAGACAAGTTCGAAAACATGGGCGCACAAATGGTGCGCGAAGTTGCCTCCAAGACCAATGATCTCGCTGGCGATGGCACAACAACTGCAACAGTTTTGGCTCAAGCGATTGTTCGCGAAGGTGCTAAGAATGTGGCCGCTGGCATGAACCCAATGGATTTGAAGCGCGGCATTGATTTGGCCGTTGCTGCTGCCATTGATGATTTGAAGAAGCGTTCGAAGAAAATTAAGTCGAGCGAAGAAGTGGGCCAAGTGGGCACCATTTCAGCCAACGGCGAAAAATCCATTGGCGATATGATTGCCAAGGCGATGCAAAAAGTTGGCAACGAAGGTGTGATCACCGTCGAAGAAGCCAAGACTGCTGAAACCGAACTTGAAGTGGTTGAAGGCATGCAGTTTGACCGTGGCTATCTCAGCCCCTATTTCATCACCAACTCTGATAAGATGGTGGCGGAACTTGAAGATGTTTACATTCTGCTGCACGAAAAGAAGCTTTCTTCATTGCAAGCCATGCTGCCAATTTTGGAAGCTGTTGTGCAAACCTCCAAGCCATTGCTGATCATCGCTGAAGACATCGAAGGTGAAGCCCTTGCAACTCTGGTTGTGAACAAGCTGCGCGGTGGCCTCAAGATTGCGGCTGTTAAAGCTCCAGGCTTTGGCGATCGTCGTAAAGCCATGTTGGAAGACATTGCCACCCTCACAGGCGGCCAAGTGATTTCCGAAGACCTCGGCATCAAGTTGGAAAATGTAACCTTGGATATGTTGGGCCGTGCCAAGCGTGCGCGCATCGACAAGGAAAACACCACCATCGTTGATGGTGCTGGCAAGAAGGCCGACATTGCAGGCCGCATCGGCCAGATCAAAGCCCAGATCGAAGAAACAACTTCGGACTATGACAAGGTAAAGCTGCA
>JANYGE010000028.1 GCA_025362535.1 Hyphomicrobiales bacterium | reverse complement strand
CGCGCACGGTTGCCCCCAATGCCGTCACATTCAAAACCCGCCCGCCATTGGCAACCAGAAACTCACCATCCAATGCCGTGCCAGCATGGAACACTTCAACGTGTTTGCCAAAATCCTGATTCAAACCATTGATATGACTCCCTTTTGGCACATCGCCGGGATAGCCCTTGGTGCACATCACCACAGTAAGTGCCGTCTCAGGCCGCCAGCGCACGGAGATTTTGTCGAGGGTACCATCCACGCTGGCGAGCAGCAGCGTCAAAAGATCATCCCGCAGGCGGGGCATCAAGACTTGCGTTTCAGGATCGCCAAACCGCGCATTATATTCAATCAGTTTCGGCCCCTGCTTGGTCAGGATGAGGCCTGCATAGAGAACGCCCTTGTAGGGATGTCCCATGGATGCCAGCGCTTTCACGGTTGGCCTTACGATCTTTTCCAAAACTTCCATACACAGAGCATCAGTCATGCAGGGTGCCGGAGAGTAAGCCCCCATGCCGCCTGTATTTGGCCCGGTGTCGCCATCGCCCACCCGCTTGTGATCTTGCGCTGTGGCAAGTGGCAGCACATTCACACCATCAGAGAGTGCAAAGAAACTGGCTTCCTCGCCTTCCATGAATTCTTCAATCACACATTCGCCTTCGCCAAAGCGCCCGGCGAAAATCTCGGCCACGGCTTGCTCGGCTTCAGCCAGCGACAGGGCCACAGTCACACCCTTTCCCGCAGCGAGGCCATCAGCCTTAATGACGATGGGAGCACCTTGCTTGCGCACATAAGCCAATGCCGCCTTCTCATCTTTGAAGCGCTCATAGGCCGCCGTCGGAATGCCAAACTTCGCGCAAATATCTTTGGTAAAGCCCTTGGAGCCCTCAAGCTGGGCCGCAAACTTGGTCGGCCCAAACGCCTTAATGCCTGCTGCCGTCAAATCATCTACCAAGCCCGCAACCAGTGGTGCCTCTGGCCCGACAACGACAAAACTTATTTTCTGCGATCGGCAAAACTCAATCACAGCCGCATGATCGGTCACTTTAAGGCCCACCAGTTCAGCAAACTTACCAATGCCTGGGTTTCCTGGTGCAGCATAAAGTTTGGTGAGCAGGGGGCTTTTCGCCAAAGCATAAGCCAAGGCATGTTCGCGGCCACCAGAGCCAATCAAAAGAACGTTCATCGATTCCAATCCTGTGATAAAGGGGTTCTGACACGCCGCCCACCAGAATCAAGAGAAACTACAAGAATGTCCACCATGCCAGATTATGATCCGGAAACCGGAGAAATCATTGAAGCGGCCAAAGCCAATCTGGGTGAGCAATCCGTAACTGAACTCTCGCATGCTTTAAAGCGCACCTTGGAAGATCGTTTCGGCCATGTGCGGGTGCGGGGCGAGATTTCAGGATTTCGTGGCGCGCATTCTTCGGGCCATTGTTATTTCGCATTGAAGGATGAAGGCGCAAAACTTGATGCCGTGATCTGGCGCGGCCAATTTTCTAAGTTGCGTGCCAAAATGCAAGAAGGCCTTGAGGTGATTGCCACCGGCAAAATCACCTCCTATCCCGGCAAATCCAACTATCAGATCATCATTGAAAATATCGAGCCTGCAGGCGTTGGCGCATTGATGGCGCTGCTTGAAGAACGCAAGAAAAAACTCACAGCCGAAGGCCTGTTCGATCAAGAGAGAAAACGCGAACTGCCCTATCTGCCAAGCACCATCGGCATCGTCACCTCACCAACGGGTGCCGTGATCCGCGATATTCTGCATCGGCTGAATGATCGTTTTCCCCGCCATGTGATTGTCTGGCCCGTGCGCGTGCAGGGAGAAACCGCAGCAGCCGAAGTGGCCGCCGCTATTCACGGCTTCAACGCGATGGCGAACAGACCCGATCTGCTTATCGTCGCGCGTGGCGGCGGATCGCTCGAAGATCTCTGGCCCTTTAATGAAGAAATCGTGGTGCGGGCCGCAGCGGAAAGTGAAATTCCGCTCATCTCAGCCATCGGCCATGAAACCGATACCACATTGATTGACTATGCCTCTGATTGGCGAGCCCCCACACCCACTGCCGCAGCCGAACGCGCTGTTCCCGTACGCGCTGATTTACTCGCAGAACTTGCCTCACTCAATGCTCGCCAGAAGCGCACTTTAAGCCGTATCGTTGGTGATGCCCAAATTCGCTTGCGTTCTGCCGCCCGCGCACTTCCCAAACCGGATGAAATCTTGGCTTTGGCGCGCCAGAGGTTAGATTCTGCAACAGCAAAACTTCCCAAAGCGTTGAAAGCAAACTTGCAAGATCACACCTTGCGTTTGGCAAAAAATGCAGGTCGCCTTTCGGTGAAGCCTTTATCGCAGCGTTTGCTTGAACAGCGCCGCAGATTGACCGACCAGAATAGCAGAATGGCCCGGGCCTTGAACCAAACGGTGTCGCGCAAAAAAGATCGCCTTCAGGCCGAAGCCAAACTCTTTGGCTCGCTCAATTATCGCTCGGTTCTGGCGCGTGGTTTTGCTGTGGTGCGCGATGCCCAAAACAAACCTATGCGAGGGGTAAGTGGCGTTAGCCCCAATGCCGCTCTCGAAATTGAAATGGTGGATGGTCGCTTGACCGTCATTCCGGCCATTAAGAAATCACAGGGCACACTCTTTTAATTCAAGCTGGAATTGACTATCTGTAAGGCCATGAACTTCATTGACCCCATTTTGCCTGCGCAGCGCGAAGCGAAATTGAAATATCTGGATGCAGATTATCAAATCCTGCGTGAAGGCGATTTCGTGCGCTGTGGTGTAACGGGCGATCCCATCAGCTTGGATAATTTGCGCTATTGGAACGTCGATAAGCAGATTGCCTATAAATCAGCTAAGGAATCTTATGCTGATTTCATGAAAGATGGAGATTGCGCAAAACCATAGACGTGTAGGGCGTAATATCATTCTGCATTAAAACCGCGACGTTGGCAAAAATTAAGAGCGTTTGCACCAAATAGGATGTGTGAGCTTTTTTGTTATAGACACCCGTTATGCGGCGTAAAATGAATAAAATCAGGAAGATTGTGTTGATCGCCAAGAGTTCAAGGATCAGTGGCGGCCTGCCAGACGTCAAGAAAATATAGGCAGAATCCCAACCGGTTCTTTCAAACAAATCTAACATCATGATTCCTAACGGCCGGCAATTTACCGTCCGAAAGTTAAAATAAGATGTTTTAGTTAAGTTTGGGTTGATTTGGCTGCAACAATAGTCAAATCTGTGGGGCTGGTGCAGTGCACAATCAATCTATATATAGGCACCATAGCGTGTGGAGTAAAAGTTATGAATTCGAATTGGACACCTGATAGCTGGCGCAAATTTCCGGTGATGCAGATGCCAGATTACCAGGATGCCGAAAAACTGAAAGTGGTTGAAGCCCGCTTGGCTGGCTTTCCGCCTTTGGTTTTTGCAGGTGAGGCCCGCAAATTAAAGCGCAAACTGGCGCGTGTGGCCGAGGGCAAGGGTTTTCTTCTTCAAGGTGGTGATTGCGCTGAAAGCTTTGCCGAGCATTCGGCTGACAATATCCGTGATTTCTTCCGCGTATTTCTGCAAATGGCTGTGGTTCTCACCTATGCGGGTGGTCTGCCTATTGTTAAGGTGGGCCGTATTGCGGGTCAATTTGCCAAGCCGCGCTCTTCGCCCACTGAAGTGATTGATGGTGTGGAATATCCGATTTACCGTGGCGACATTGTGAATGATGCCGAAGCAACTTTGGCTGGCCGCATTCCTGATCCCGAACGCCAGATCATGGCTTATCGCCAATCTGCTGCCACTTTGAACCTGTTGCGGGCTTTTGCCCAAGGTGGCTATGCCAATCTTGAGCATGTGCATAAATGGACGCTGGGCTATTTGAAAGATTCTCCTGCATCTGAACAGTATCAAGAACTGGCAGACCGGATCACTGAGTCCATGAGCTTCATGCGAGCTTGCGGTATCACCGCTGAAACCGCCCCGCAATTGCGCTCT
>JANYGE010000017.1 GCA_025362535.1 Hyphomicrobiales bacterium | reverse complement strand
TGGCCCTTGCGCCGCCAATCCTTATGCCGGATGCCGAATTTTATTGTGGCTTGCGTTTCGCGCAGGAACTCAAACTCATCAAAACCAAAATGTTTCAGCATCTGGCGAAAGACGGCTGTGGATCCTTCGCCGACGCCAATTGTAGGAACTTTGGATGATTCAACCACCGTGATGGTGGCATTCAAATCGAGCTCCGCAATTTTCTCCTGCAACATCAGGGCGGCCAGCCAGCCTGCGGTGCCGCCGCCCACGATGACATAGCGGAAAGGCCTCTGATAGTTCATTCAGCCGCCTTCAGAGGTTTGTGGACACGGGCAAATTCCGGCAGCCAGCTGCCATGGGCCGCCAGCAGATCATCAACCAGGTCCCAGATCTGCTGAAGATCAAGCTCTGCTGCAGTGTGCGGGTCCATCATGGCCGCATGGTAGATGTGATCACGGTTTTCCGTCATCAAAGCGCGCACCGTCAATTCCTGCACATTGATATTGGTGCGGATCAAGGCCGTGAGTTGCGGCGGAAGCTCACCAACAAAGGTGGGTTGAATGCCACGGTCATCAACAAGACAGGGCACTTCAGTGGCACAATCAACGGGCAGCGACGTGATGCAACCATTGTTGCGCTGGTTTCCGTAGATGACTGAAGGCTCGCCTGTCCACACTGAATTTACAATGGACGAGGCATATTCGCGCGAGGCTTCAACCGAAATTTCCTTGGCTGAATTATAGTCAGCGGCGTCTTTCTTCCAGCGCGCGATTTGTTCAATGCAGCGCTTCGGATATTCATCGAGTGGAATGCCGAATTTCTCAATCAGGTCTTCGCGCCCGTCCTTGATGAAGTAGGGCGTATATTCAGCAAAATGTTCGGAGCTTTCGGTGACGAAATAGCCAAGTCTCGTCAGCATTTCATAGCGCACGAGGTTGGGACAACGTGGGTTCCAGCTTGAAGGTTTTGGAAATCGGCCCTCGCGATAGCCCTTCAGCAAATCGGGATAGAGGTTCTTATAAGATCCGTCTTTCTGGCGATGCTCAAATTGCAGATAGAAGGCCATATGATTGATGCCTGCCGCTTTATAGCGGATCTCGTTGATGGGAAGATCAAGATCACCGGCCAATTCCTCGGCGGTGCCTTGAACCGAATGACACAAACCCACCTGGCGGATTTTGGGAAACTTCGCCGAGATGGCCCAGGTGTTGATGGCCATGGGGTTCACATATTGCAGCAGGATGGCGTTGGGACAGATCTCCATCATGTCTGCGCAAATCTTCCAGAGATGTGGCACAGTGCGAAGCCCACGCATGATGCCGCCCACGCCCAAAGTATCGGCAATGGTCTGGCGCAACTTATATTTCTTGGGCACCTCGAAATCAGTGACAGTGCATGGCTCATAGCCGCCGATCTGGAATGCGACGACCACAAAATCAGACTTCTCAAGGGCGCGGCGCTGATCGGTATGGGTTTCAAGCTTTGCTTTCACACCTAGAGTGGAAATGATTTTGCCGGCGACCGTTTGGGATTCCTTCAACCGCTCAGGGTTGATGTCCATCAAGGCAATGGTGGCACCGCTGGTGGCCGGCCGCTGCAAGATGTCGCCAATGATGTTCTTCATGAAAACGGTGGAGCCTGCTCCAATGAAAGTAATGCGGGGATTTGCGGACATGATTTTCCTTTCTCTCAGGCGGCAATTTCAAAGGCCGCACGCACAAGGCGTTTGGTGTATTCGGTTTTTGGATGAGACAGCACTTGCGCGACAGGGCCTTGTTCAACGATTTGGCCATTCTGCATGACGATCACGCGGTGGCACAAAGCGCGCACCACCTTGAGGTCATGGCTGATGAACAAATAGCTGAGCCCCCGCTCACGCTGGAGCTTGCGCAAGAGTTCAATGATCTGCGCCTGCACTGAAAGATCCAACGCGGAAGTTGGCTCATCAAGTAAGATGAATTCAGGTTCAAGCGCTATGGCGCGCGCAATGGCGAGGCGTTGGCGCTGGCCTCCAGAAAATTCATGGGGGAAGCGCGAAAGAATATCAGTGGGCATGCCTGAATCTTCCAGCGCCTTTTTAACCCGGGCCAGACGGTCAGAATTGGATGAACCGATATTGTTGACGATGAGCCCTTCTTCAATGACCTGCCGCACACTCATGCGCGGGTTGAGCGATGAAAATGGATCCTGAAACACAATCTGCATGCGCGAACGGAAAGGGCGCAGCTGTTGGCGGTTGAGCCCATCAATGCGGGTGCCATCGAATGTCACTTCGCCTTTTTTCATTGATACAAGCCGGATCAGCGCCTGGCCGAATGTGGTTTTACCTGAACCTGATTCACCGACCAGCCCCAGCGTTTCGCCACGCTTCAAATCAAGCGATAATGAATCAACGGCCACAAGGTCAAAATAATCTGGTTTGAACAGGCCACCTCTTTTCAGAGTGTAGACGACGCGAACATCTTTGCCCTCCAACATGGTGACGGGCGAGCCTGCCAACTTTGGGGCCACGCCCTTGGGTTCGGAAGAGAGCAGGCGTTTGGTATAAGGATGCTGCGGATTTTCAAAGAGGGTCTCGGTGTGATTGTGTTCCTTGATCTCACCATGCTGCATCACGTACACGCGGTCGGCAAACTGCCGCACCACGGTCAGGTCATGGGTGATCAGGATTACGGCCATGCCATAACGGGTTTTTAGATCGCGGATGAGATTGAGGATTTGCGCCTGCACGGTAACATCAAGCGCTGTCGTTGGTTCATCGGCAATCAGGATATCCGGCCGATTGGCAAGGGCCATGGCAATCATCACGCGTTGGCGTTGAC
>JANYGE010000005.1 GCA_025362535.1 Hyphomicrobiales bacterium | reverse complement strand
ACACCATGGGCAGGATAAACCACCAATTCGCCAGTTTTGAAGTTGATCTTCTTGGGCGCAGGTGCAGCTGCAACGGCGGGCTTTGGAGCCACAACTGGTTTTGCCGCAACAACAGGAGCCACCACTGGTTTGGCGGCAGCTTTTGCGCTCAGCGCTTTTGCGAAGGCAGCTTTGGAAATAGCAGGTTTGGCCAGCGGTTTAGCGGCTGGCTTGGCAGCGGCTTTAGGAGCTGGTTTTGCAGCAGCTTTTGGCGCTGGTTTGGCTTTCAGCTTCAGTTTTGGAGTCGTTTTGGCTTTTGCGGCAGGGGTTTTGCCCTTGGCTGCAGGAGCTTTTTTTGCTTTTGATGTCGGCATGTCGGTTTATCGCCCTTTTTTCTCTGTTCGCTGCCAGCACAGGCCCAGTTATGACTGGGCGTTAAAAAATCCGAGCGCAAAGGCCCGGATCATGAAACTTGCGTGGTTTTGACTACATAAGGAGTGCATAGCACAAATTTAAGGAAATTTAAAGGTGAGACCGTCCGTGTACGGTCGAATTTCGACCACCGGATGACGATTTCTGGGGATTATAGTTAATAAGAGTTAATCACCCTCGCCGGGATTTGGCGAAAAATGCGCATCAAACTTGCCTTCGACCCCATCAAATTCCTTGGCATCGCTGGGCGCATCGCGCTTTACGGTGATGTTGGGCCATTTGGGGGCATATTCGGTGTTGATCTTCAGCCATTTATCAAGGCCGGGTTCAGTGTCGGGCTTTATCGCGTCAGCAGGGCATTCAGGCTCACAAACGCCACAGTCAATGCATTCGTCAGGGTGGATTACCAGCATGTTTTCGCCTTCGTAGAAGCAGTCTACGGGGCAGACTTCCACGCAATCCATATATTTACATTTAATGCAATTTTCGGTGACGATGTAGGTCATTTTGGTCCACAGTTTTGGTTGTTGCCGAGACAAATAGCTGAGTGAAAGAGCTTATGCACCCCTTTTTTCTTCGCCCGCTTCAGCATTGAGTTCCTCGTAGAGCAGGTTTGCGTCAGACGCAGGGCCACGGCGGGCGGGTTCGGCCAAAACCCGCACCACTTTCACTTGATTGTGCAAGGCGATGGTGAGCACGTCTTGCGGCTTTACAACCTGGCTGATTTTGGTGATGCGGGTTCGGTTGAGGCGCACATGGCCGCCCTCTACCAGTTCACTGGCCAAGCTGCGGTGTTTTACAAACCGCGCATAAACCAACCATTTGTCGATCCGCTGGGCCAGTTTATCCCTGCTTCATTTGCGCTCTGAGAGCGGCTAGGGCGGCAAAAGGCGAATTCGGATCCATCGGTTTTTCCGGCTTGGGTGGCCGAGGTGGTGGGCGAACCGCTTCAGGGGCGCGATTGGGCTTATATTTATCGCGGCGGTTGAACTTCGGTTTTGCCTCGCTGCCGTCAATTGGGGTTTCACGCTTTTGAAAAACCGGACGGGCAGCGCGTTCGGGTTGTTTGCGGAAGGGGCCGGTATCCTTTGGCCACCAGACATTGATCTCGATCATTTCAGGTGGGGCAGGTTCAGCAGGCGTTTCGACAACGGCTTCAACTGGTGCGTCGACTGGAGCTTCAACTGGTACTTCTTCAACAGTAACCACTGGAGCGGCTGCAACAATAACTTGCACAGGCTTTGGCACTTGTTTCTTTTGCGCGCGGAAGCCCAAGCTCACCAGAATTTCTTCAAACTCTTCACCCGAGCAGCCAACCAGCGACATCATATCAGACACCACGCTAAAGCCGCCGCCTTCAACGGCTCCGGCTGGGCGAACCTCTTCTGGAATACGCGGCTTCCAGAACACGCGGTCTCTAATCAAATCCGCCAGGCGTTCAAGCATATCAACGCGCACCGCGCGCCTGCCGCAAACACGGTAGCCACAGATCGCATAAAAGCCTTCGGGCTTGCTTGTGTCGGCTGCAGTCGAGGTGAGGCCATTGGCGGGCGGGGCAGGAACCAGACCTGCATCCGCTTCGCCTTTATTTTTCTGCAACCACCAGAGCAGCAACCGCATATCAGTTGCCGCAGGTTTGAGGAGGGCTGGCATAAAAAGATGGAAGGCCCCAAAGCGGGCCCCAGCACCACGCAATTTAGCGCGGTCTTCCTGGCTTAAGGCTTTCACCTCTTCAATCACGCTCTCGCGCAGCAACACGCCGAAATGTTCAACGATGCGAAACGCCATGCCGCGCGCCAAGGCTTCAAAGCCTTCGGCTTCTTCCAGTTTAATCAGAGGCTCAAGCAGGGCGGCGAGATAGCGATTTACAAATTTTTGCAAGCGTTCACGCACTTCATCGCGGCCCGCTCCTTGTAGAACTTCATGGGCCACCACATCAGCGCGGGGGCGTAAGGCGTGATCGCCCGCGAACACACGGCCCACCACATTGCCGGCCCAGATAATTTCGCCATTGCGATTGAGCTTCAAATCCGTGTCAGTGGTCATGGCCAAGGATTTGGCGCGTTTGCCGATTTCTTCGGTGACAGCGGCAAGGCTTGCGGTTTTCAGCAGTCTGGCGTCGGCATCGCCGCTCGCGTCTGCGGTGAAATTTAAACCATTGATGCGGCCAACAAATTCGCCTTCGACTTTAACGTCGCCGCCATCCTCTACATTCGTCATCAAGCCTTCCTTCCGCGCCAGCCGCTGCATCAATACACTGCTTCGGCGATTGATGAAACGCTGAGTTAGCTTTTCATGCAAGACATCCGATAATTTATTTTCGATCTCCTTGGCCCGGGCCTGCCAGTATAATGGTGCTTCCAGCCAATCAGAACGGTTGGCAATAAAGGTCCAGCTTCGCACATGCGAAATGCGGGTGGAGAGGGCATCAATGCCGCCTTCCATATTATCGCTGAGGGCCAATTGCTTGGAAAACCAGTCTTCAGAAATATGCCCACGCCCCGTGTTTAAATAGTGAATGATGCGGCTCACCAGATAAGCGTGTTCGGCAGGCGAGATATTGCGATAATCTGGAACCTGGCAAACCTCCCAGGTTCGCTTCACATCCTTTGGCGTTTTGATGAGGCCAACAATCGTGCTGTCGCGGCACATGGCTTCAAGGGCGCGCACGTCAGGTGCATCCTGAGCGCGGGTAAGACCCTCCACTTTGGGTAGATACCCAAGACTTTTGCGCAACCCATCCAGGGAGCGAAAATCCAAATCCCGGTTACGCCATTGCAGGGTGCGC
>JANYGE010000173.1 GCA_025362535.1 Hyphomicrobiales bacterium | reverse complement strand
TATTCCGACATATCAATGCGCACCATCGCATGCTCATCATCGAACAAATAGGATGCGAGAGCTTTGGTCAACTCGGTTTTGCCCACACCTGTGGGGCCTAAGAACAGGAACGAACCAATCGGACGGTTTGGATCCTGTAGACCAGCCCGCGAGCGCCTGACAGCTGTTGCAACAGCCTCAACTGCCTCTTCCTGGCCCACAACGCGCTTACCCAGCTCTTGCTCCATTTGCAAAAGCCGATCGCGCTCACCAGCCAACATTTTATCGACAGGAATGCCAGTCCACCGTGACACCACCTGCGCGATGTGCGATTCAGTCACAGCCTCTTCCAGCATTTTAGAATCGCCTTGCTCTTCAGCCGCAGCGAGTTTTTTCTCAAGGCCCGGAATAGTGGCATAAGCCAATTCACCTGCCTTGGCGAAATCACCCTTGCGTTGCGCCAGCTCTAAATCCCGCCGCGCCAGTTCCAACTCTTCTTTCACTTTAGAAGCAGACGCGATTTTATCTTTTTCAGCCTGCCAATTGCGCGTCATGACGGCTGATTTTTCTTCAGTCTCCGCCAATTCCTTTTCAATTTTTTCAAGTCTATCTTTCGAAGCCGAATCCGTTTCCTTCTTCAAAGCCTCGCGCTCGATTTGAAGCTGCATAATGCGGCGATCAAGCTCGTCCAGCTCTTCTGGTTTCGAATCAACCTGCATGCGCAGTCGCGACCCTGCCTCGTCCATCAGGTCGATAGCCTTGTCGGGCAAGAAGCGATCTGAAATATAGCGATTAGAAAGTTGAGCGGCCGCAACAATAGCCGAGTCAGTTATGCGCACACCATGATGCAATTCATATTTTTCTTTAATGCCGCGCAAAATGGATATCGTATCTTCCACTGTGGGCTCATTGACAAATATGGGTTGGAAGCGCCGCGCAAGGGCCGCATCTTTTTCTACATGCTTGCGATATTCATCAAGGGTTGTGGCCCCTACGCAGTGAAGCTCACCGCGCGCCAAGGCGGGCTTCAGCAAGTTGGAAGCATCCATTGCTCCTTCGGCTTTGCCAGCACCGACAAGCGTGTGCATTTCATCAATGAACAAAATAATGCCGCCAGCCGCGGCCGTCACCTCAGACAATACCGCCTTCAAGCGTTCTTCAAATTCACCGCGAAATTTAGCGCCCGCAATCAATGAGCCCATATCCAGCGCCATCAATTTTTTATCTTTAAGGGATTCTGGCACGTCACCCTTGATGATGCGCAAAGCCAAACCTTCGGCAATGGCGGTCTTGCCCACGCCTGGCTCGCCGATCAAAACTGGATTATTTTTAGTCCGGCGTGAAAGCACCTGAATCGTACGGCGAATTTCCTCATCGCGCCCAATCACCGGATCAAGTTTGCCTTCACGGGCTGCCTCAGTGAGATCTCGCGCGTATTTTTTCAAGGCATCATAGCCCTGCTCTGCCGAAGCTGAATCAGCCGTGCGGCCTTTGCGAATGTCATTGATTGCCGTGTTTAGAGCCTGTGCGGTAACGCCAGACGCCTTCAAAACCTTGGAAGCATCAGAAGGTTCAACCGCCAAAGCCTGTAATAAGCGCTCCGCTGAAACAAAGGAATCGCCTGCCTTAGTGGCCAGTTTTTGTCCCGTCTCAAACACCCGCGCCATTTCCGGCGACAAATAAACCTGGCCAGCCCCGCCACCCGAAACCTTTGGCATTTTTGCCAAAGCCGCTTCAACATTGGCCAGCGCCATACGCGCGTCGCCACCAGCGGCATTAATCAAGCCGGAAGCCAGTCCCTCTTCATCATCAAGAAGAACTTTCAATACATGTTCAGGGGTAAACTTCTGATGGCCTTCACGTAAAGCCAATGACTGCGCCGATTGAATAAAGCCGCGCGAACGCTCGGTATATTTCTCAAAATCCATCTCAAGCTCCTATAAGCACACCAGATCAAACCCCGAAGGCATAAGACCCAGCACCTGTTAGAACCACATATGGGAGTGTCTTGTTCCTGCCTCAAGACATAGAGCAAAATTATTCTGGCACGTTCGAGCTATCATCCACCGGAGCTTCCGCTTCCACACGTGGCTTGCGCGCGCGTGGTTTGCGGACGGGGGCTGCATCTTCTGAAATAGCTGCCGAAACCTCAGCTGCATCAACTACCACAGGTGCAGGCCGCTGCAGGAACGATGGCGCTTCCCATTGGCCATCGGCTTCAGCGACAATTGGAGCAGGTGTCAAAACCGATGCAAACTCTGTGCTAGCTTCCGCCAGCGCCGCCGGAATTTGTTCGCCTGCCACAGCACCATCCCGATTTTCATAATTGCGGTTGTTGCGATTATTCGGCCACCGTGGGCGGAAGTTACGGCTATTGCCATCACGATTGTTATTGTTGCGGTTTTGCCGTGGTTGCTGGCCTTCGCCTTGCGGAGCGTTCGGATCAACAGCTCCACCCTCTAAGCTTTGACTGGCATCAGCGGTGGTGGCTTCCGAATTGCTACCTTCAGCATCCTCTTGGCCACCTTCCTCGGAACCCTCTTCATCGAATTCTTCTTCGCCCAGTTTACGCGACATAATCAGAGATTGGCCTATGGGTTGGTTGGCTGCCCATAAACGGTAATAATGCTCGGCATGTTGATAATAGTTTTCAGCAGCAACACTGTCGCCAGAAGATTGTGCATCACGGCCCAACTGCATATATTTTTCAGCTATGGTCTGCGTGGTGCCACGCAATTTAATATCAGGTCCATTGCTATCAAAAACCTTATTCGATCCACCACCACCAAGATTTCCACCACCACCCGTGTTCCGGCGATTATTATTGTTGTTCCGGTTGCGATTGCGGTTCTTGTTATTGCTGTTCGGGTTCGAGCGAATAAAGTTATTGTTCACGTAAAATATCCATCCTCAAAGCAAAGCCATCAAGTTCAAATGAACCATTTGAACTTTGGTTTGCAGATTTAAGTTAAAGCCTAAGAAGCGCAGCAGAATAAACACCTTGGTTGAAATAACACCCTGCCATTACAATCACATTCCTATCGGAAGCGTTGTTCACCAAATGCGGGATCAATGTCAAAGTGTTTGAGCGATTGGTCGCAAATGGCAATGGGGATACAGGTTGTTCATAGCCGAGTTTAACAAAAACGCCAAAGGCTTTTTTTACACCACAGGCAAACCTTATGACGCACGCTCAAAAGCCAAAACCCGCACATGGCCCCCTAAATCCTTTCGATCCGCAACAAGCACAAACCCATGTGCTTTAAAAATCGAAACGACATCGCTTTTCTGACCAGCCCCAATTTCGACGACAATTTCACCATTATTTCCAAGAAACTGGCCCGCATCTGCAGCAATGGCCCGGTAAGCAAACAAGCCATCGGCACCACCATCCAAGGCCAAATGCGGATCATGGTCTTTAACATCCACTTCCAGGCCTAGAATCTCGCCATGCGGAATATAGGGAGGGTTGGAGACGATAATATCGAAAGCACCTCCCAAACCACTAAACCAAGAGCCCTGATGCAAGCTCATCCTCCCACTCACGCCATTGGCCAAACCATTCACTTTCGCCACTTGTAATGCAGCCGCTGAAACATCAACAGCCACCCCTTCAAAAGCCGGCCGTTCGGCCAAGAGTGTAATGGCAATAGCCCCACTGCCAGTTCCAATATCCACAATGCGCCGGGCAATATTGCCATGCCGCTCCAAAACAAGCTCAACCAACGCCTCGGTATCAGCCCGAGGATCAAGGACTGCCGGGGTCACATGAAAGGAACGCCCATAAAATTCACGCACACCCAAAATCCGCGAAACGGGCTCATGTGACAAACGGCGCTTTATATCGTTCAAAAATTTTTGCGTAACTGCCGCTTCCAGAACCATCTCGGGGAAAGCCACAATGTCTTCATGGGAACGCCCCGAAGCAGCCTGCAGCAAAAGCCTTGCATCTAAAGCTGACCCATCAACATCCGCAGCAATTAAAGCCTTGCGCGCCGCAGCCAGCAGACTTGCAATTGTATCAGGCATCTTGATCGAGCTGCGCCAAGAGATTGGCCTGATGGTCTGTGATCAAAGCCCTGATCACATCCTCCAAACCCGGGCCTTCAACAATTTCCGGTAATTTATAAAGCGTGAGATTAATCCGGTGATCGGTAAGCCGCCCTTGCGGGAAATTATAGGTGCGAATGCGCTCTGAACGGTCGCCAGACCCCACTTGATCTTTGCGCGCGGCTGAGCGCTCTGAGTCAATGCGTTCGCGTTCGCGCTCAAATAATCTTGCGCGCAACACCTTCATGGCCTTGGCTTTGTTTTTAATTTGAGATTTTTCATCCTGCTGTGAAACCACAACACCTGTTGGCAGATGGGTGATGCGCACAGCACTATCTGTCGTGTTTACGGATTGCCCACCAGGGCCAGAGGACCGGAACACATCAATGCGCAAATCCTTATCTTCAATTTTGATATCAACTTCTTCGGCTTCCGGAAGGACGGCAACTGTGGCGGCAGAGGTGTGAATGCGTCCCTGGGTTTCGGTAGCAGGCACCCGCTGCACCCGGTGTACACCCGATTCAAATTTCAAATTGGCATAGGCGCCAGAACCAAAAATATTGGCGATGATTTCTTTGTAGCCGCCATGCTCCCCATCTGAAGCAGAGATAATTTCAACCTTCCAGCCGCGAAACTGCGAATAACGCTGATACATGCGAAATAAATCGCCAGCAAAAATCGCGGCTTCGTCGCCACCTGTGCCAGCCCGCACCTCAAGGATCACATTGCGCTCATCAGCCGAATCTTTCGGCAAGAGCAGAATACGCATCTCTTGTTCAAAATCGGAAATACGCTGTTCAACAGCAGGCTTTTCCGCCTCAGCCATTTGCGCAAGCTCGCCGCCCCCAGTCAGCATTTCGGCCAAGCCATCGCGCTCCTGATAGGCGGATTTTAGATTGCGTGCCCCTTTGGCCATCGGCTCAAGTTCAGCATAATCTTTAGAGAGTTTTACGAAAACTTCGCCTGTAGCACCGCTCGAAAGCGCGTGCTCCACAGTTGCAAATCGCTCGAGAATTCGATCAAGTTTTTGGGTATGAATAGCAGACATGGGTGCACTCCTAGCGCACCCCGCCCATATTCGCAAAGTAATGCTTAGTTCTTGGTCTCCAAAGCAGAAACATCAAGTTTCTCGCCTACAAGAATCTGCCCGGCTGGTCCAAGAACGCCTTTTTCTTGACCGTCAATCAGATAGGCCAAGCGACCACCATCACGCGAAAGGGCAATCAGACCTTCACGGTTTGGAACCCGGTACGTATCACCCGTATTGAGCATTTGCGTCATCACAACATTGCCGCCTGAATCTTCTATACGCAGCCACACCGGAGCTTTGGCCATGAGAACAACGCGCGCTGTGTCATTGCTGGCACCATAAACCTTGCCTTCATCAGTTGTCGAAATATCACCTGTAGCAATCTTCAAAAGCTTCTTTGCTTTTTTAGTATTTGGTTCAGGGATCTGTTCTTGAATAAAGTTGCCCAAATCATCGGCATTGTCGGTCGCTGCCGCCACGCTGGGCAAAGGTTCCTCACCATTTTCAGCTTCAGCTCCTGGAACTGGGCCTTCATCCACTGTGGGCATTGGCGAGTCAGTCACCTTAACATCTGCCACTTCTGGCCCCGTCGAGGCTGTTGGCATCGGGTCAACCACTTGCGTCGAAGCAACTTGCTCTTCAGCGGCCGTCGGCACAGACGGAGACATCATCCAATTTGCACCAGCAAAAAGCATGAACACGGCAAAAGCCGATGCGACAATACCACCAGCACCACCGGGATAATTTGCGATACGCAGTTTTAGCTCAGGCAGTTTTGGAAATTTGCCAAACTGCAAGACCTTGGCACTGGAAAGTACTGGCGGATTGGCTGGATGAAAATTTTTGCGTGCCACCGGTGGAGGCGGCAGAAATGTTAAAAGATGTTCGATCAACGGCTGCGCATCAAAGCCCAAAAACTGCGCATAGCCCGCAATCATTTCCATAGCTTCCATGCGTGGAGGCATATGCGTCATATCGCCATATTCAATGGCTTCAATATGATAGGGATGAATACCTATGGCTTCCCCGGCCTCTTCAAGGGTCAAACCACGGGTTTCACGTTCACGCTGCAAAAACCAACCCACTTCGCCAGCAGGATCGCTATTGCCATTCGGCTTCAAACGAGGCGCATCTGCAAACATGGTAGGTTCGGTGCGGGTGTCAGACTGGTCTTGGGTGTCAAAGCTCATGGCAACTCTCTACGCAACAGTTAACAACGGTTAACGAATTCGATACTGAGAGAGAGCATGGACAAGAATGGTGAACAGCGCCCTAACGCCGCCAGATTTTTTTAAATTTCTACGCCGTTGCGTTGGGCAAATTCCATGAGATCACCGCGCAGCGAATGAATGCCGCTGGACAGCAAAGGTTTCATAAAAGCCCAGAGCTTGGCTTGATCCAGCGAACGGATCATCGCCTTTACCGGACCAACCCCTGAAGGCACCATGCTCATTGATGAAAGACCAACACCAACCAAACCCATGGCTTCCAATGGACGTCCACCAAGCTCGCGGCAATCCGAAACTTGCTGGGCGCTATGATCCTTTGAGCCCGGCTGCTCTTGGTGCCATGCGGCAGATTGTTGATCGGGCCAATGCGCATGGCAAAACAGTGACACTTTGCGGCGAGCTTG
>JANYGE010000429.1 GCA_025362535.1 Hyphomicrobiales bacterium | reverse complement strand
CGCCACCTCTAAATCCAATCGTGGCCCCTTTGGGCCCCGCATCCACATTGGACACATTGGCTTTGCGGCACAAAAGTTTAATCGACACAATTTCCAGCAAATGATCCACCTCTTCCGGCCTGCGCCCAAAGCGATCATGCAATTCAGCCGCAAAACCATCCAGATCCTGCTGTTCCTGGAAATCCGCCAAGCGCCGATAAAGCCCCAGCCGCACTTGCAAGTCAGATACATAAGATTCTGGAATCAAAACCGAGGTGCCAATATTGATTGTCGGTGACCATGCGCCTTCATCCAACGCCTCATCGCCGCCCTCTTTCATCGAAGCCACGGCATCTTCCAGCATAGATTGATAAAGCGCAAAGCCCACTTCGCGAATATTACCGTGCTGCTCTTCACCCAGCAAATTGCCTGCGCCGCGAATATCAAGATCATGACTGGCCAGATTAAATCCTGCCCCCAGCGAATCCAATGACTGCAACACTTTCAAGCGCCGCTCTGCGGTTGGCGTGAGCGCCTTTTTCGTTTGCGTGGTAAGAAGTGCATAGGCCCGCTGCTTTGAACGCCCCACGCGCCCGCGCAATTGATAAAGCTGTGCCAAGCCGAACATATCAGCCCGGTGAATAATCATCGTGTTCGCAGTGGGAATATCGAGGCCCGATTCCACAATCGTTGTAGAGAGCAACACATCAAAGGCGCGGTCATAAAAACCGTTCATAATGTCTTCAAGTTCAGTAGGCGCCATGCGGCCGTGTGCTGCACGGAATTTGAGTTCCGGAACACTCTCGCGCAAATATTCGGCAATCTCGTCGAGATCAGTGATACGCGGCACCACATAGAAACTTTGCCCACCCCGGAAATGTTCGCGCAACAAATGTTCACGCACAATCACCGGATCAAAGGGTGAGATGTAAGTGCGCACCGCCAGCCTGTCTAAAGGCGGAGTGGTAATCAAACTCATTTCACGTAAGCCCGAAAGTGCAAGCTGCAAGGTGCGCGGAATTGGCGTCGCGGTCAGTGTCAGCACATGCACATTGGCGCGCATTTCTTTCAGGCGCTCTTTATGTTTCACGCCAAAATGCTGTTCTTCATCCACAATCATCAAACCGAGGTCACGGAACTTTACCGTCGCAGCGAGCAACGCATGCGTGCCGATCACAATATCAACACTGCCGTCCTCAAGGCCCTTTTTAACTTCATCAATGCCCTTGCGCCCCACCAAGCGCGAAGCTTGCGCAATCCGCAAAGGCAGGCCCTTAAAGCGCTCCACAAAGTTTTTATAATGCTGCCGCGCCAGCAGCGTGGTGGGCACCATTAATGCTACCTGTTTGCCAGCATAGGCCGCCACGAATGCAGCCCTCAGCGCCACTTCGGTTTTGCCAAAGCCCACATCGCCGCATACAAGCCGATCCATCGGGCGGCCCTTGCCCAAATCTTCAATCACCGCTTCAATAGCAGTTAACTGATCTTCGGTTTCCTCATAGGGGAAGCGTGCGCAGAATTCGTCAAACGCGCCTTCAGGTGGCAGCAGAATATCGCCAGACTTTAATTCGCGCGCCGCTGCCGTCTTGATGAGATCACCCGCAATCTCGCGGATTCGTTCTTTAAGCTTGGCCTTCTTGGCTTGCCATGCACCGCCACCCAAACGATCAAGCTGCACCCCATCTGATTCAGACCCGTAACGCGTCAGCAGTTCCAGATTTTCAACGGGCAAAAACAACCGTGAATTTTCGGCGTAAATCAGCAGCAAGCAATCATGCGGCGAGCCTTGCACATCAATGGTTTTGAGGCCCTCAAAGCGGCCAATGCCATGGTCCACATGCACCATCAAATCGCCAGCAGAAATGGACGACAATTCAGTAAGGAAGTCAGCCGCCTTCTTGCTCTTGCGGGCTTTGCGCACGAGCCTATCACCCAGAATATCTTGCTCGGCAATCACCGCCAATTCTGGCGTCTCGAAGCCCTGCTCTTGTGGCAGCACAATCATCGACACAATGCCAACGTCATACCTTGCTGCTTCGGCCCAATCCTTGGCCACCACCAAAGGTGCTAAATCATGGTCGCGCAAAATAGTGCCAAGTCTATCTGCTGAACCTTCACTCCAACAGGCAATAAGTGTGCGCTTGCCGCCTTTGCGTAAAGTCTCCGTGTGCTGACGAACAGCATCATAAACATTGCCGCCTGCCTCTGCCCGCTCCGCTGCAAAGCTGCGGCCCTGCTTGCCAGAAAAGGAAATCGCTGACGCTGAAGGGCTTTCAAACTGCGATTGCTCCAGCACCGTGCGGTCAGCGCAAAGCTGCTGCCACTCCGATGGAGTCACATAAAGCCGAGCTGGTTTTAGCGGTTTATAAGGTGCCGCCCCAAAACTCTGCTTCTGCTGTGCTTCTTTGCGCGCATCGTAAAATTCTTCGATTTGCTCTTGCCGCGCCGCCATTGATTCAGCGGTAGAATGCGACAGCGACAAAACCGCTTCAGGCACATAATCAAATATCGTTCCCAGCGAACCATGAAACAGCGGCAGCCAATGT
>JANYGE010000393.1 GCA_025362535.1 Hyphomicrobiales bacterium | reverse complement strand
GTCTAAAGCCAAAGCCGCTTCCGCTTCGCGAAACGCGCCATAGGCATCCTCCAAAACCAATTGGAATAGTTTTTCCTTGTTGCCAAAGTAATGATACATCATGCGTTTATTGGCTTTGGCCCGGGCCGCAATCACATCAACGCGCGCGCCACCCAGTCCATTCTTGGCAAACTCCACCTTCGCAGCGGCCATAATGCGGCGCTGGGTTTCATCAGGATCGCGGAATTTCTTTGCTGTTGTTGCCACAAACATCTCTTGAAATAACTAATTAGTTATTTATGATTAGGACAATTCAAATTGGAAGACAAGAGCATGTATGATTACATTATCATAGGCGGCGGTTCGGCAGGCTGCGTTTTGGCGGCAAGGCTTTCGGAAATGCCAGGTGCCAAAGTTCTCGTCCTTGAAGCGGGCCCGCGCGACACCGACCCCTATATTCATATACCAGTTGGCTTTTTCAAAATGACGAGTGGGGGTCTCACCTGGGGTTATGAAACAGCACCGCTGAAACATGCCAATAACCGCGTAACCGTTTATCCGCAAGCCCGCGTGCTGGGCGGCGGCAGTTCGATAAATGCGGAAGTCTATACGCGGGGCTGTGCAGATGATTATGATGGCTGGGCCGGTGAACTGGGCTGCAAAGGCTGGAGCGCCAAAGACCTACAACCCTATTTCGTGAAGTCTGAAGGCAATTCCCGTTTGAGCGGCCCAGATCATGGCATTGATGGACCATTAGGTGTGTCTGACAATAGCGCACCCAATAAAATGTCGCTCGCCTATGTGCAGGGCTGCATGGAACTCGGCATGCCTTACAATCCAGATTTTAATTCTGGCAAGCAAGAAGGCACTGGCCTTTATCAAACCACAACCAAGAATGGCAAACGCTGCAGCGCTGCAGTGGGCTATTTGAAACCGGCATTGCAGCGCAAGAATTTAGAACTGCGCACCGGCATCACCGTGCTGCGCATTGTGGTTGAAAAAGGTAAGGCCACAGGTGTTGAAATTATCGAAAACGGCGCTACCAAAATTCTTACTGCAGCAAGTGAAGTGATTTTAACGGCAGGGGCCATTGGCTCACCAAAGCTGATGATGCTCTCTGGTATCGGCCCAGCAGCGCATTTGCGCGAGCGCGATGTTAAAGTGGTGCATGATCTTGCTGGAGTAGGGCAAAATTTTCATGATCATTTTTCAACTGACGTGGCGTGGATTTTAAATGGCCCACATGCCTATGATAAATACAAGAAAACCCATTGGATGCTGTGGGCTGGCTTGCAATATACATTGTTTAAAACCGGCCCCGTCGCATCAAACATAGTGGAAGCTGGCGCCTTCTGGTGGGGCAATCGCAAAGATAAAACGCCAGATTTACAATTTCATTTTGTGGCTGGTGGGGGCGTTGAAAAAGCTGGAGACACGCTGCCCGGTGGCAATGGGGCCTCGTGCAATTCTTATTTCACCAGACCCCGCTCACGTGGCTCCGTCACCTTGCGTTCAAACAATCCGAAAGACGCACCGATTGTTGATCCCAATTCATTTGCCGAGCCTTATGATTTGGAACGCCACATTGAAGGCATTAAAATCAGCCAGGAAATAGGTCGCACCAAATCCATGCAGCGCTATGTGAGTGGCGAATATTCGCCAGGCGAAAAATGCAAAACCAAGCAAGACTATATTGAAATAGCACGCTCAACCGCACGTTCCTCTTATCATCCGGTCGGCACTTGCAAGATGGGTGTGGATGAGATGGCGGTGGTAGACCCCGCCATGCGCGTGCATGGGATTGAGCGTCTTCGCATTTGTGACAGCTCCACCATGCCGCGTGTGGTCTCATCCAACACCAATGCGCCAACCATTGCCATGGCTGAAAAAGCCGCTGACCTCATTCGTGGGAATCGCTAATGCCGAAAATTGTCTCTGCCACTGAAGCTGTAAAACATATCGCGGATAACGCCACAGTCGCCGTCAATTCATCCTCAGGCCTCGGCTGCCCTGATGCGGTATTGAAGGCCTTGGGGGAACGTTTTGCCAAAGAACAAAGCCCGCGCAGCCTCACTATGATTCACCCGATTGCGGCGGGTGATTTTTATGGTGTGAAAGGCATTGAACATCTCAGTGTAAACCAGGGCCAAATTGCCCGCATCATTGGTGGTTCTTATCCATCCGGTCCATCATCAACAGAACCACCGAAAATTTGGCAGATGATCACCAGCAATGAAATTCCGGCTTACAATGTGCCCTCCGGCATTGTCTTTGATATGCTGCGTGAAGCCGCTGCAAAGCGCCCCGGCGTTCTTACAAAAGTCGGCCTTGATACATTTGTCGATCCTGATCAACAGGGCTGCGCCATGAATGCGCTGGCGGCAGCATCCCCCATCGTGAAGAAGATAATTTTCGAAGACGAGGAGCAGCTTTATTTTCCAGCCATCACCCCGCATGTGGCGATCATCCGGGCCACCTCATCTGATCATCGCGGCAATTTGAGCTTCGAGCACGAAGGGGCATATTTGGGCGGCATGGAAGTGGCTCTAGCCGCCCATAACAGTGGCGGCATCGTGATAGCGCAAGTCAAACGCGTCGTGCCAAATGACACGATTAAAACCCATGATGTGCGCATTCCAGGCATTTTGATTGATTATATTGTGGAAGCACCAGAGCAATGGCAAACCACGCAAACGCCTTATGATCCCGCCATAAGCGGCGAAGAGCGAAAGCCACTGAGCTCCTTTGCTCTGATGGAGTTTGGCACCGGTAAAGTCATCGCGCGCCGTGTCACGCAAGAATTGAAACAGGATTGGGCCGTAAATCTGGGCTTTGGCGTATCCGCTAATGTGCCGCGCATCATGCTGGAAGAAGGCCTGCATGGCCAAGTGACATGGATGATCGAACAGGGGGCAGTCGGTGGCATTCCCTTGTTGGAGTTTCAGTTTGGTTGCTCCTCAAATGCCGAAGCCATCGTGGCAAGCCCGCACCAGTTTACTTATTTTCAAGCTGGGGGTTTTGATTGCTCATTGCTTTCGTTTTTACAAATTGACCAACAGGGCAGCGTGAATGTGCATAAGCTCGGAGCGCGCCCCCATGTGACTGCAGGCGCTGGTGGTTTTGTGGATATTACCGCCCGTGCCAAGAAAATTGTGTTCTCTGGTTTTTATAATGCAGGCGCAAAAATGGATATAGTCGATGGCAAGCTGCGCATTGAAAAAGAAGGCAAGATAAAAAAACTGGTGAAAGCTTGCGAGCAGATCACCTTCTCTGGCCGCCGTGGCGTGCTGCAAAATCAAGATGTGACTTATGTGACTGAGCGAGCGGTTTTAAAACTTACACGCGAAGGCATCGTGTTAACCGAGATTGCCCCCGGTGTTGAACTGCAAGCCAATATCATTGAGCAATCCGAAATTCCCTTGATCATCTCGCCTAAGTTGAAAACCATGGATGCAAATTTGTTTGCCACTGCCACATTGGGATTGAAGCTTCATGAGTGACTCTGGTGATCCAAGAATAAAGCTCAATTTCGAAGGTCCAATTGCCACGATCACTTTGGCGCGGCCGGAAAAATTAAATGCGCTCGATTTTGAAATGATTTTGGCGCTGGAACGCGCCGCCCATCTCGTGGATGCGAATAAAGCCACCCGCGTTGCCATCATCACTGGCGAGGGCGAAAAATCATTCTGCGCAGGCGGCGATATTGCAGCTTGGTCGGCCCACAACCCTGAAGATTTTGGACTGCACTGGGTACGCGCCGGACATAGGGCCTTCGATGCGCTCTCCCGCTTGCGCCAGCCATTGATCGCAGCACTCAATGGCCACATTCTCGGCGGTGGATTTGAACTTGCGACCTGCGCCGATTTTCGCATTGGCGAAGATCATATTAAAATCGGCCTGCCTGAAACCGGCCTCGGCATCATCCCCGGCTGGTCCGGCACACAACGCTCTGTCAAGCGCTTCGGCTCACAAGTGATCCGCCGCATGTCTTTGTTTGGCGAGATTCTCACAGCTGAACAGGGCTTGCATGAAGGCTTGATCGACCGCATCACCCCCAAGGGCACCTCGCTTTACGCTGCTCAAGAGCTTGCGCAATCGCTAATGGCGCGCAGCGGCTTTGCCACATCCGCAGCCAAGATGCTGATCAACGCCGCTGATGGCGAAGATGCCGAGCGTGCAATGGAAACACTGGCAGGTGTTTCCGCTGCGCACAGTGACGAGCTTAAAAACGGCCTCACAAATTTTCGCGCCAAGAAGAAAACTTAATAGCTCTTCACGCCATTGATCGACAAATAAACCGAATAGAGTGACGTCGTTCCGCAAATAAATAAGCGGTTGAGCTTGGCCCCACCGAAGCACACATTGGCAACCAATTCCGGAATCTTTATCTTGCCCAGCAAGGTTCCATCCGGATCATAGCAATGCACACCATCGCCAGCGCTGGTCCACAGGCGGCCATCCGAGTCAAAGCGGAAGCCATCAAAGAAGCCTGCTGTGCAATCCGCAAAAATCGAATTTTTGCCCAGAGTCTTGCCATCCACATTCACCGCAAATTTGCGAATATGTTTAGGTCCATTCACCGTATGGCTCGCCCCAGTGTCGGCGATATACAAGAATTTTTCATCTGGTGAAAATGCAATGCCATTTGGCTTATCGAAATCAGTGGCCACGCGGGTGAGTTCGCCGGATTGCCCATCAATGCGGTAAACATGGCAACCATCCTGCTCCATATCGGCCTTCTCGCCTTCATAATCAGCCACAAGACCATAGAATGGATCGGTGAACCATATTGAACCATCAGACTTCACGCAGAGATCATTCGGCGAATTCAAGCGCTTTCCATTAAAGTGGGAAGCAAGGTTGGTAAGCGTGCCATCATGTTCGGTGCGCGAAACGCGGCGGCCACGATGTTCACAGGTAACCAAACGGCCTTGGCGATCGACCGAATTGCCATTTGAATAATTCGACATTTTACGGAATTCAGAAACGTGGCCATTGGCTTCGTCAAAGCGCAGCATGCGATTGTTCGGAATGTCAGACCACACAAGGTAGCGCCCACCGCCAAACCAAGCTGGCCCCTCGGCCCAGCGGCAACCGGTCCACAGCCGTTCCACGCGCGCATGGCCAACTAGGCAAACGTTAAAGCGTGGATCAATAACTTCATAGCTGGTGCCTTCTGGCTGCCCGTAAAACATTTTGCATCTCCCATATTGTACAGGCTATGTAAAAAGCAGGTTATAGGGTGAATGTCCAGAATGGCACGGCGAAATGAACTAGAGCAGATGCGTCTCGATGATGCTGCACGGGCAGGCTGGCTTTATTACATAGCAGGCAACACCCAAGATGAAATCGCGCGCAAACTTGGCGTCTCGCGGCAGACAGCACAGCGGCTGGTGTCTCTTGCTGTCACAGAAAAACTCATTCGGGTGCGCCTCGATCATCCCATTGGCGTCTGTCTTGAACTCGCTGAAAAAGTAAAACAGGCCTATAATATTGATTTTTGTGAGGTGGTCCCTAGCGATCCGGATTCATCTTCCACTTCAATTGGGGTGGCAGAAGCAGCCGCAGCAGAACTTGAACGCTATTTGGTTTCGTCTCATCCGGTCATTGTGGCGATGGGCACGGGTCGTATGTTGCGCGCCATGTCCGAAC
>JANYGE010000385.1 GCA_025362535.1 Hyphomicrobiales bacterium | reverse complement strand
CAGACCCGGTGCAGGCAAAGAGCCTTCAGGCCGCTTGATGAAAGTGCGGGTGAAAACCGGCAAAGGCAGAACCGTATCGCAGAAGATTTGGCTCGAACGCCAGCTGAATGACCCCTATGTGCATGAAGCCAAGAAGCTGGGCTACCGCTCACGCTCTGCCTTCAAGCTCATTGAGATTGACGATAAATACGAAATCTTGAAACCCGGTTTTTGTGTTGTGGATTTGGGGGCAGCGCCGGGTGGTTGGTGCCAAGTGGCGGCCAAACGGGTGAAAGCCGAAGAGGGCAAGGGCAAAGTGGTGGCCATTGATATGCACTCGATGGACCCCATTCCATCGGTCACTATTTTCAAAAAAGATTTCTACGATGAAGATACGCCCAAACTTTTGATTGAGGCTCTCGGTGGCGAGCAGGCCGATTGCGTCTTGTCCGATATGGCAACCCATGCGACGGGGCATAAACAGACAGATCACATCAATATCATCGCACTGGTTGAAGCCGGCTATGATTTTGCCAAGACTATTTTAAAGCCAGGTGGCACCTATCTCGCCAAGGTTTTGCGCGGCGGCACGGAAGGGGCTTTGTTGGCCAGCTTGAAAAAAGACTTCCGCACCGTGCGCCATGTGAAGCCGATGTCGAGCAGGGATGATTCGGCTGAGCTGTTTATGTTGGCGACGGGGTTTCGGGGCTAAAGTCTAAAACTTTCGCCCGGATGACGGTTCCTAGGAATAAGATCTAGGCCAATAACGACCCTCTTGCCCTCACCGTCATTCCGGTGTTAAGGGCGTGCGCCAACTCCTCCTTCCCTGTTATTTACGAGGTTAGCTATGGCTCATCTGTTTCCGGAATATTTGACGTTTGATGATGTGTTGATGAAGCCCGGAGCTTCATCGGTTTTGCCCGTTGATGTTTCGACTGCCACGCGGTTGACCAAAACAATTTCGCTTTCAATTCCAATTATCTCGGCGGCGATGGACACAGTGACCGAAGCGCCGATGGCCATTGCCATGGCGCAGGCGGGCGGGTTGGGAGTGATCCACAAAAATCTCACGCCTGACGTGCAAGCCGAGCATGTGCGCCAGGTGAAGCGCTTTGAAAGCGGCATGGTTGTGAACCCGATTACGATTGCACCTGATGCCACGTTGGGCGATTTGATGCAGCTTAAGGCACGTCATAAAATTTCAGGCATTCCGGTGGTTGATGAGTTCGGCAAGCTTTGCGGTATCATCACCAACCGCGATGTGCGCTTTGCCACTGATCCCAATGCCAAAGTGGCTGAGTTGATGACGCGAAATTTGGTGACAGTGAAAGCTGGAGTGGATCGCGCTGAGGCGCAGAAACTCCTGCATAAGCACCGCATTGAAAAGCTTATCGTCATTGACGATGATTTCAATTGCGTTGGTCTGATCACGGTCAATGATATGGAAAAGGCAGCTGATCACCCATTTGCCTCTAAAGATGAGCAAGAGCGCTTGTTGGTGGCTGCGGCCACTGGCACGGGCGATGCTGGCTTTGCGCGGGCCGAACAATTGATTGATGCAGGTGTGGATGTGTTGGTGGTAGACACGGCACATGGGCATTCTATCCACGTGCTTAATCAAGTTGAACGCATCAAAAAGATTTCCAACAAGGTGCAAATTATTGGCGGCAATGTGGCGACATCAGAAGCTGTGAAGGCACTGATTGGAGCAGGTGCTGATTGCGTGAAAGTGGGCATTGGTCCCGGTTCCATTTGCACCACGCGGGTGGTTGCTGGTGTGGGTGTGCCACAATTTTCGGCGATCATTGAATGCGCTGAAGAGGGGGCTCGCTCTGGCATTCCCATTATTGGTGATGGTGGGGTTAAGCTTTCTGGCGATTTGGCCAAGGCGCTGGCGGGTGGCGCATCGGTTGTGATGATGGGGTCTATGCTGGCAGGCACTGATGAAAGCCCCGGTGAAGTTTATCTTTATAATGGCCGTTCATATAAATCCTATCGTGGCATGGGCTCGGTGGGGGCGATGGCGCGCGGATCGGCGGATCGCTATTTCCAACAAGATGTGAATGACAAATTGAAGCTGGTGCCGGAAGGCATTGAGGGTCAAGTTCCGCATAAGGGTTCGGTGGCGACGGTGCTTCATCAAATGGTGGGGGGGCTTCGCGCTTCAATGGGCTATGTTGGGGCGGCTACTATTGCAGAGCTGCAATCCAAAGTGCAGTTTGTGCGTATTACCAATGCAGGGCTTCGTGAAAGCCATGTGCATGATGTAATGTTGACGCGAGAGGCGCCGAATTACCAAGGTATGAGTTGATATGGGAATCGAAAAACTGTTGCTGTTGCCGCTGTTTTTGCATGTTGTTTTGATTTCATGGGTGGGGGTGCGCACCATTCAGGCGCGTATCGCTTCCGTTATGGGCGGCGAGACGAAGCTGAGGGCCATCGCGCTCAACAGTGATGCCTGGCCCGATGCAGTGCGCAAGCTTGGCAATAACTTTAATAATCAATTTGAAACGCCAACCATTTGGTATGCCGTGTGCGGGCTGCTTTTGGTGACAGGCAAGGCTGATTGGATTGGTGTTGGCTTATCTTGGGTTTTTCTTGTAGCACGGGTTTTGCACAGCATGGTGCACACGGGCTCTAACACTGTTCCGCTGCGGATGCGTGCGTTTTTAGTCTCATATGCAGCTGTTTTTGCGATGTGGGTTTGGTTTGCAATTCGACTTTATATGATTGGATAATTTATGCGTATGGCTGGCCGCGTTGCTGCGGCAATTGAAATTCTCACCGATGTGTTCACTCAACATCGCCCTGCCTCTGAAGCCTTGAAAGATTGGGGTAAGGCGCATCGCTTTGCTGGCTCCACTGATCGTCATGCCATTGGCACCTTGGTTTATGATGTTTTGCGCAGGCGTGAAACGGCTGCCTCACGCATGGGTGATGGACGCCCACGCGCTTTGGTGCTGGGTGCCTTACGCGATGTTTGGAATATGTCTGCGGCTGAAATTGAAACTCTGTGTACGGAGCAATTTGGCCCTGGCGTTTTAACTGCAAAAGAGAAAGCGGCTTTGGAGCGTGATTTACGCGATGATTTGCCCGCCCATATCAGGGGTGATTTTCCAGAATGGTTGCTACCATCTCTTACCGAAGTATTTGGTGATCGTGCTGCTGTTGAAGGTGCGGCCCTTGCTGAGCGTGCGCCGATTGATATGCGGGTCAACACCTTAAAAGCGTCGCGTGCGCAATTGCTCGAAGCTTTTGCCAAGCATGGGGCGAAGGCTGGGCCTTTATCGCCGTTGAGCGTTCGCATCGAACAGCCCGGTGGTGACACGCGCAATATCAATGTGGAAGTTGAACCGGCACATGGCATGGGCTGGTTTGAGGTGCAGGATTCGGCTTCGCAAATTGCCGCGGCTTTATCGGGTGTGACGGCTGGTGAGAGCGTGATTGATCTGTGCGCAGGCGCTGGCGGCAAGACTTTAGCTTTGGCTGCGTTGATGAACAATAAAGGCCGTCTGGTGGCCTTTGATCAAGACAAGCACCGTTTGCGCCCCATCTTTGACCGCATCAACCGTTCCGGTGCCACTTGCATTGAAGTGGTTGCAGCTGACGAAGGCGACAAGCTGAAGGATATGGGCGGATTTGATTGTGTTTTGATTGATGCACCCTGTTCAGGTTCTGGCGCTTGGCGCCGGAAGCCTGATGCCAAGTGGCGCTTGCAGCTCAAGCAGCTTGAACAGCGCCAGAAAGATCAACGTGAAGTTTTAGAGCAGGGCTCGCAACTGGTGAAGGCTGGTGGGCGGCTTATCTATATTACGTGTTCAGTTTTGCCAGACGAAAACACCACGCAGGTGAAGGCGTTTTTAGCTTCCCATAAGAACTTCAAAATTATTCCGTATACTGAACAATGGAAACACACGATTGGCGGTGAGCCACCGATTTCAGCTGATGGCTCGGCCAATACATTGTTGCTCACCCCGGCGCGGCATGGCACGGATGGATTCTTTGTGGCAGTAATGCAGAAGAGCGTTTAAAGGCTCCCCGGTCCATCTTTCAAGCACCCTGCGTAAAGCGTGTAGCTGGCAAAGCCTGAATCAACCGAGAAGTTTTTGGCTTCGGTGGTGCAATCGTCTTTGCGCTTGGCATCAGCTTTGGCTTCCAGATCTGCGGTGCTGGCTTTGGCCTCATCTTCCAACTTGGTGCATTCGGCCACATCCATAGAGTTATTTTCATTTTGCCACTGGCAGAGTTTTGTCGTGTCAAAATTCATGCTCGCGTCTGCAGCAAGAGCCGCGCTAGTGGACATGAGAAGGGCAATTAGGGTTAAACGCATTTTCAAAATCTCTTAGTTAATGGGGTTGCGCGAAAGAAAGCGCGCCATGGCTTTCAGTGTATCAGCACTGACGTGATGTTCAATGCCTTCGGAATCAATACGCGCCGTATCAGCAGACACGCCAAGGGCGAGCAGGAAATTTTCAACAACCATATGTTTCCTTTTGCCATCTTCAGCCATCTTCCACCCGTCACCTGTCAAAAATATGGCACGGTAAGGCTCTTGCGTGACGAGGCCTTGATCCGTCAGCCGCTTTAAGGTTTTCACCACTGTGGCATTGGCCACACCTAAGCGCATGGCCAAATCCGTGCAGCGGGCTTCGCCGCGCTCATCAATGAGATCGGCAATCATTTCCACATAGTCGCCAGCAAGTTCGGCTGAATGATCAGCACGAACGCGTTTGAATGCGGCAGAGCGTAACTTCGCCGTTGCGCCTTTTTTATTTGCGAGGGCCATTGGGTTCCAATCTAATTTTTAATTTATTAGCCTATTGCATATAAGTTAGCCTATGCTAAACTTTGTAGATGAACCAGATTTCTCCCTCTTGGCGAAAAGAACGCGGCGAAGCTTCGCTGATGGATGTGTTTCGCACCGTTAAAGTGGCAGCGGATGCCGGCTGGATGCGCAAGGCCATGGCCTTTGCTGGGCCGGGCTTTTTGGTGTCGGTGGGGTATATGGACCCCGGCAACTGGGCCACAGCCATCGCCGGGGGAGCGCAATTTGGCTATGCGCTTTTGTTTGTGGCGCTGCTTTCCAACATTATGGCAATCATCCTGCAATCCTTATGCGCGCGGCTTGCTATCGCATCCGGGCGAGATTTGGCGCAAGCCTGCCGTGACGCTTTTCCAAAACCAGTGGCCCTCATGTTATGGTTGTTTGCTGAAATCGCCATCATCGCCACTGATATTGCCGAAGTGGTGGGCACCGCCATTGGCCTCAATTTGCTGTTTGGAATTCCGTTGGAAATCGGTGTGATTATCACAGCACTTGATGTGTTCATCATTCTGCTGTTGCAACGCCTTGGCTTTCGCTGGGTGGAAGCATTCGTGGTGGCGCTGCTGGCGGTGATCTTTGCCTGTTTCATGTTTCAGATTGTACTGGCTGATCCTGATTGGGGCGGTGTGTTGCGCGGCTTTGCTCCCACTACCGATGTGCTACATGATAAGAATATGCTCTATCTGGCATTGGGGATTATCGGTGCCACAGTGATGCCGCATAATCTTTATCTGCATTCCGGCATTGTGCAAACCCGCGCCTATGGCGAGAGCTTGGCCGAGAAAAAATCGGCATTGCGCTATGCCACATTCGATTCCACCTTTGCCTTATGTTTTGCGCTGCTGGTCAATGCGTCGATTTTAATTTTGGCAGCGGCCACTTTTCATAAATCTGGCAATACCACGGTGGCGGAAATTGGTGACGCTCATAAAATGTTGGCCCCATTGGTGGGCTCGCTCTTAGCGCCGAAATTATTTGCAATTGCGCTGTTGTGTTGCGGGTTAAATTCCACTGTCACAGCCACCTTGGCTGGGCAGATTGTCATGGAAGGCTTTCTCAACATTCGCTTGCCCGCGTGGATGCGCCGCCTGATCACCCGTGCTGTTGCCATTGTTCCAGCGGCCGCAGTTACAATTTTTTATGGCACCAGCGGCACAGGTTTTTTGCTGATTTTCAGCCAGGTTATTTTGGCCTTCCAATTGCCTTTTGCCGTGGTGCCACTGGTGCTGTTTACCTCAAGCCGCGCCAAGATGGGAAAGCTGGTGGCCCCAATTTGGCTCACGGCCTTATCGGGCTTGGTGGCAGCGGTGGTGATTGGGCTGAATGTGAAGTTGTTGTGGGATTTGGCGCTTGGCTAAACCTGCTTGCAGACTCTGCCAAGCTCCCTTAAATGCCCGCCATGCACGATCAAGTTCTTATCATCGATTTCGGGTCTCAGGTCACACAACTCATTGCGCGGCGGGTGCGCGAGATGGGGGTTTATTCTGAGGTGGTGCCATATCAAAAAGCCGAGGCCGCATTCGCGCGGATGAAGCCCAAGGCAGTTATTTTATCAGGCGGACCAGATTCGGTGACGCGCGATGGCTCTCCGCGGGCACCGCAAATCGTGTTTGATTCAGGCTTGCCGATCCTGGCGATTTGTTATGGCCAGCAAACCGCCGCTGTGCAATTGGGCGGCGTGGTGGAGGGGGGCCATGCGGCGGAATTTGGCCGCGCTGATATTGAAATCAAAGCGCCGAGTGCCGTGTTCGATGGTTTGTGGGCTGTGGGTGAGCGCCACCCAGTGTGGATGAGCCATGGTGACCGCGTGACGCAATTGCCTGCAGGCTTCACCGTGAAAGCCAGTTCGGAAAATGCGCCTTTTGCCATTGCCTCAAATGAAGCCCGGCGCATCTACACCACCATGTTTCACCCCGAGGTTCATCACACGCCCGATGGGGCGAAGCTTATTCAGAATTTTGTTTTGAAAATTGCAGGCTGCAAAGCCGATTGGACCATGGCCGCTTTCCGCGCCGAAGCTATTGAGCGCATTCGCAAGCAGGTTGGATCGGGCAGGGTGCTGTGCGGGCTTTCGGGCGGCGTTGATTCATCGGTTGCGGCCTTGCTCATTCACGAAGCCGTCGGCGACCAGTTGACTTGTGTGTTTGTCGACCATGGTTTGATGCGGCTCAATGAAGGGGCCGAAGTGGTCTCGATGTTCCGCGAACATTATAATTTGCGTTTGGTGCATGTGGATGCGTCGGATGAATTTATCACAGCGCTGGAAGGCGAGGTTGATCCCGAGACAAAACGCAAAACCATCGGGCGCTTGTTCATCGAAGTGTTTGAGCGCGAAGCCCTTAAAATTGGTGGTGCAGATTTTCTGGCGCAGGGCACTTTATATCCTGATGTGATTGAAAGCGTTTCATTCACGGGTGGCCCCTCGGTTACCATCAAGAGCCATCATAATGTGGGCGGGCTTCCTGACCGCATGAAGATGAAGCTGGTGGAACCGTTGCGTGAACTCTTCAAGGATGAAGTGAGAAAGCTTGGGCAAGAGCTTGGATTGCCTGAGAAATTTGTTGGCCGTCATCCGTTCCCCGGGCCTGGTCTTGCCATTCGGTTGCCCGGTGGCGTAACGCGCGAGAAGCTTTTGATTTTGCAAAAGGCTGATGCGATCTACATTGATGAAATTCGCAAGGCCGGCCTTTATGATAAAATCTGGCAGGCCTTCTCGGTGCTGCTGCCGGTGCAAACCGTAGGCGTGATGGGCGATGGCCGTACTTATGACCGCGTACTTGCGCTTCGTGCTGTCACCTCAGTTGACGGCATGACCGCCGATTTCTTCCCCTTCGATATGAATTTCCTGGGCCGTGCCGCAACGCGCATCATCAACGAAGTCAAAGGCATCAACCGCGTGGTTTATGATGTGACCAGCAAGCCACCGGGGACGATTGAGTGGGAGTGAGTTAAGCCACCACCTTGGCGCTTGATTTGTTGCCCAGTGTGCTCGCTGTGAGCAGGCTGAGCACAGCCAGCGGTGCGCCGATACCGAAGGCCCAGCGGATGCCCCAGTGTTCGGCTACGCCGCCCAGAAGCGGTGGGCCAACCAGAAACATGACGAATGCGATTTGAACGAACGACGCGACGTTGATGGCTGAGGGACGGTCCGTCATTTGGGCTGCTGCCGATACGGCCAAGGGGAACATGACACTGGTGCCAAGGCCGATGAGGGCAAAGCCCGCTAGTGAAACTGTTGGGGTTGGCGAGAAGAATACCATGATGATCCCTGCGAGCATGACGCCAGCGAGAAAACGCGCCACCGAGCTTGGCGAATGTGTTTCGACAAAACCATCGGCAAAAAAGCGGCCAATAGCTTGCGACAGGGCAACGACAGCAACTGCAACCCCGGCAATGAAAGGGCCTGAGCTGAATATGGTGCGCATGTAAATCGCCGACCAGTCAATGCCAGCACCTTCCATGATCATGGCCGACATGGTGACGGCGACGAGTACAAGAACGGGCCAGGTGGGCAGCGCAAATTTCGGGCGCTCCTGGCCGGTTTCAACACTGCGCGTGGGCGCGGGCTGGAATTGGCCAAGCAGGAGCGCAATCGCAACCGCGATCACAGGCACAAGAATTGCGAGTTGAACTTGTGGCGTTACGCCAAGATGGGCCATGGCGGCGCCGAAAAGTCCAGCGCTGAAAAAGCCGATGCTCCAAAAGGAATGGGCACGGTTCATAATGCGGCGCTTGATCAGGGCTTCCGTTCTGTCAGCTTCGACATTCAGAACAATTTCGACGCAGCCGATGAGAAAGCCTACGGGAATAAGTAGGACAAAGAATGACTGCGGGCCAGTAGCGTGAATGGCAATGGCATAAGTGAGGGCGACAAGGGCAATTGCTGCCAGCAACGTGCGGCGAAAACCCAGCCGCTCGACAAAGGGTGTCGCAAAGGCCAGCGCCAACAATGTTCCGGTTGGCACGCCGATGAGGCTGAGACCGAGTGTTCCCTCACCGATGTCCATGGCTTGCTTGATGTCCGGCATTCTTGGAAAAATGCTGCCCATGGTGATCGCATGGAGGCAAAAGCCAGCATAGACGCGATGTTGCGGGGCCAAATTCAAACCAATTGCCATGGGGATCTCACAAAGTTGCTTTAGGTCGTTCTTGCACAAACGTGCAGAACGTGCAATAACAATTATAAACGTGCAGAGGTTTTGAATGCTGACAAATGAGCGACATGACTTCATTCGCAAGGAACTGTCCTCAAAAGGACGGGTTCTGACTGGGGATTTGGCGGCGCGGTTTTCAGTGTCGGAAGATACCGCGCGTCGTGATTTGCGTGAGCTGGTAAAAGCGGGAGATTGCCGCCGTGTTTATGGCGGTGCGGTGGCACCTGCGCCCAACGCCGGGCCGATTGGCGCTCGCGTTGAGTTACGCAGTGATGAAAAGATGCGGATCGCGGCAGCGTCCGTAAAACTCATTCGCCCGGGGCAATCGCTTTTTATTGATAGCGGTTCAACCAACATCGCAATTTCCCGTGCCATTCCGCATGACATAACTCTTACGGTGGCAACGAATTCTTTGGGCGTGGCAATGGCCTTGGCTGATCACAGTTTGGTAAAGCTCATTGTACTTGGCGGAGCTTTTGACCGTGATCTGGGAACGTGCGTTGGCGAAGAGACACTGCGCGCAATTTCGCAGCTTAATGCCGATTTGTTATTCCTTGGGTCATGCGGGGTTGATGCTATACGCGGTGCCACGGCATTTGATTCCGCCGAAGCGGAAATCAAGCGGGCAATGGCCAAGAACAGTGCGGCCATTGTGGTTGCAACCACGGCTGACAAACTAGCAACGGCTGCGCCCTTCCGCGTAGTTGGGCCAGAGGCGATTCATCATCTGGTTGTTGATAGAGCGGTTCAACCTGCGTTGTTGTCGAAGTTCAAAAAACAGGGAATTTTGATTCACCGCGCTTGAGAGGCCGCCCGCCTCATCAATGAGGTTATGGGCGTTTCGCGTGTGTCCTGACTAAGTGCTTTGAAAGAGAGTTTGAATCTTTTCATGTCATCACATCGATAGAATGTGCCTGTAACTGGAGAAGGTCTTGCTCAATAAATAGTTGATTTTGCTGCCGCTAAGCAAAGCTTGACGAACAGTTTTAAATTGCGCAATGTTGATATGTTGCAACTTTAATAAGGGGAATGTGATGCGTCTTACTAAGTTATTGATCTCTGTGGTTTTGCTGTTTGGTGTAGCTGCCGTTGGAGCCGAGGCGGCCTCCAAGAAGAAAGTTTCATCAGCTACGATTTCGGCAGCACAGCGCAAAAAGATATTTGAGAATGGGCTTATATCATGTCGCAAGACATTCGGAGCTCAGCTTCATTTTGTGCGGGTGGAAAATTTTTACGGTCATTATGGAGCCGTTTGCTACCACTACTAAGTGCTGAGCAGCACTGCCCCAATTTACAATTCTGATTTCTTTGCCTAACACATGCGCCATTCAATTTTCCTGGAGGCGGACAGCGTGGCGCAATTTATCAATACCAAAGAAACTCTGGTTGTAG
>JANYGE010000382.1 GCA_025362535.1 Hyphomicrobiales bacterium | reverse complement strand
GCGCGGCAGGTGCGGGCATCGGGCACTCTTGGTGGTAACATAGCCAATGGCTCACCGATTGGTGACATGCCGCCTGCTCTCATCGCGCTTGGGGCCACCTTGCATTTGCGCCACGGGCACATAACGCGGTCAATGAAGCTTGAGGATTTCTTCATCGACTATGGCAAGCAGGACCGCAAGGCCGGAGAACTGGTCTGGCGCATTGATGTGCCCAAACCAAAACCCAATCAGATTTTTAAATGCTTTAAAATTACCAAACGCTTTGATGATGATATTTCCGCTGTGATGGGCGCATTCTTGTTCACACTAGAAAATGCTAAAATCAGCGCCGCCCGCATCGCTTATGGCGGCATGGCGGCCACGCCAAAGCGCGCACCCAAAACCGAAGCGGCTCTCATTGGAAAATCCCTGCACGAGGCAGAGGCCATCAGCCTTGATGATTACACACCGCTGAGTGATATGCGCGCCAGTGCTGAATATCGCAGCACAGTTGCGCAAGCGCTTTTGCAAAAGGCTCTACTGGAGGCCGCAGGTGCCACCCAAACACGGGCACTGGCATCATGAGAACCGTCGGCAAAGCTATTGCACATGACAGTGCTGATCTCCATGTCTCAGGCAGTGCCATTTATATTGATGATATGCGCGAGCCTGATGGAACCGTGCATGTGGTGCCGGGCTTTGCCAAAGAGGGGGCGGTTGGAAAAATAGCCAAGCTTGATCTCTCTGCGGTTCGTGCCGCACAAGGCGTTCTCGCTGTGCTCACCGCTGCTGATATTTCCGGCAAAAATGATTGTGCTCCGGTGATGGGCGATGACCCGATTTTAGCTGAAGGTGACATTCAGTTTCACGGCCAAGTGATTTTTGCGGTGGTGGCTGAAACCCGTGCTGCAGCTTTTAAGGCCAGAGCGTTAGCAATAATAGAAATTGCTCAAACCTCGCCTATCGTGAGTGTGCAGGATTCCAAAACTGATTTGCTGCCGCCTTACGCATTCAAAAAAGGCGATGTGAAAAAGCCAGCCCCGCATAAAATTTCGGGCGCACTCAGCATTGGTGGCCAAGAGCATTTTTATCTTGAAGGCCAAGTCGCCTTTGCCATTCCCCAAGAGCATCACGGCATGCTGGTGCATTCCTCCACCCAGCATCCGCAGGAAATTCAACATGCGGTGGCTGCCATGCTCGGCGTGGCAGATGCAAAAGTCACCTGTGAATGCCGCCGCATGGGCGGTGGTTTTGGCGGCAAGGAAAGCCAAGCCACGCAATGGGCGTGTTTGGCAGCACTTGCCGCACAGAAACTAAATCGCCCGGCCAAATGCCGCCTGGACCGTGATGATGATTTCATCATGACGGGTAAGCGCCATGATTTTCATGTGGCCTATGAGGCAGGCTTTGACAAAACCGCGCGCATCACCACAGTCGATGTTAATTTCCGTGCGCGTGTTGGCTATTCCGCAGATCTCAGTGGTGCCATTTGTGACCGCGCTATGTTTCATGCTGATAATGCCTATTATTATCCAGCCTTCAACATCGCCACGCGGCGCTTGAAAACCAACACGGTTTCAAACACCGCCTTCAGAGGCTTTGGTGGCCCGCAGGGCATGGTGTTTGCTGAAGCGATGATGCAAGCCATCGCCATTCAAACGGGCTTGGATGCCTTAGATGTGCGCAAGCGCAATTTCTATGGCCCACGTCGTGATGTAACGCCTTATGGGCAAAAGCTGCGCGATAATGTTTTAGAAGAGATTGTTGGCCAACTTGAAAAAACCTCCGCTTATCGCAAGCGCCGCAAAGAGATTGACGCCTATAATAAAACCAGCCGCATTCTCAAAAAAGGTCTGGCGCTCACGCCAGTGAAATTCGGCATTTCATTCACCGCCACCCATCTCAATCAAGCTGGTGCCTTGGTGCATGTTTATTCTGATGGCTCGGTGCATCTCAATCATGGCGGCACCGAAATGGGCCAAGGGCTTTACACGAAGGTTGCGCAAGTGGTGGCCGAGGTGTTTGGCATTGCCGTGGAGCGCGTGGCGATCACCGCAACGAATACGGGCAAGGTGCCCAACACATCAGCCACCGCGGCCTCATCCGGGTCTGATCTCAATGGCATGGCGGCGCGCAATGCAGCACTTGTTATAAAAGAGCACATGGCAGAATTTGTGGCCAAGCTTTGGAAGGTCAAAAAACCATCTGTCATTTTTGAAAATGATAAGGTGAAATCTGGTGGCAAATCGATCCGCTTCAACGAGCTTGCCAAGCTGGCCAAAGACGCCCGCGTGCCACTCTCCTATGCTGGCCATTATGCCACGCCGGAGATTTACTGGGACCGTGCCTCTGGCCATGGCATGCCGTTTTTCTATTTCGCTTATGGCGCATCATGCTCTGAGGTTTTAATCGACTGCATGACGGGTGAGATGAAAGTCACCCGCGTTGATGTGTTGCATGATGTGGGCCATTCGCTCAACCCCGCCATAGATATTGGCCAGATTGAAGGCGGCTTTGTGCAAGGCATGGGCTGGCTCACCACCGAAGAATTGGTGTTCAGTGCCGATGGCAAACTGCGCACCCACGCGCCATCCACCTATAAAATCCCATGTGCCTCTGATGTGCCGGAAGATTTTCGCGTGGCGCTGTTCAAGAGTGCGGGCAATGTCTCTGATACGATTTACCGTTCCAAAGCCGTGGGCGAGCCGCCTTTAATGTTGCCAATTTCAGTCTGGTGCGCCGTGGTCGATGCCATAGCCAGCCTGAAACCCGGCGCAGTGCCCAAGCTCGATACACCAGCAACCCCAGAGGCGATTTTAAAAGCGGTGAGGGGATTATGAGGAAAGTCAAAGTCCCCCTCAGTCCTTCGGACAGCTCCCCCGTAAAGGGGGAGCATGAGCGTCTCTTATCCTGCCCCTTTACGGGGGAGGTGCCCGCAGGGCGGAGGGGGACCTTTCCATGAACCCCCACACCAAAATCCTCGCTACCCTCACCAACCACGGCACCTGCGCCTTGGTTACAATCATTGCCGCTGATGGCTCGACGCCGCGCGAAGCGGGAGCCTGGATGCTGGTTACGCCGCTGGGCTTTCATGGCTCGATTGGCGGCGGCACTTTGGAATGGCATGCCATGGCCGAGGCACAAAGCCTGCTTGGCAAGCCTGCCACGCATAAAACCATCCGCAAACATTTGGGCCCTGATCTAGGCCAATGCTGTGGCGGCCGCGTGGATTTGAAGATTGAAAGTTTTGATCAAAGCTCGTTTGCTCTGGTGCAAGAGCGGGCGGATAATTTTGCCGAAGTTTTGCGCCACATTCACCTGTGGGGGGCAGGCCATGTGGGCCGTGCGCTGGTGCTGGCTCTGGCCCCTTTGCCGTTTAAAATCAGCTGGTGGGATTCACGGCCTAACGCGTTTCCAAGTGCCGTGCCGCAAAATGTAACCTGCCGCGCTGGTGCTCCCCCTGAAATGGAGCCTGATGCCTTTGTGTTGGTGATGAGCCATTCTCATGCGCTGGATTTTGAGATCGTCGATGTGGCTTTGCGCGATCCCAGTTTAGCCTTTGTCGGGCTGATTGGCAGCCAAACCAAGGCGACGCGGTTTCGCAAACGCCTCAGCGAAGCGGGTCTTGACCCCGCGCGCCTCACCTGCCCGATTGGCGTTTCCACCCTGAAATCCAAGCATCCCGCCGCCATTGCAGCTGGTGTTGCCGTGCAATTG